>CAXMOE010000219.1:0-3060 GCA_964194835.1 uncultured Flavobacteriaceae bacterium
ATAAAGGGTGCCTCCGCTACAAGTAGATTGGCTTCAACGGCATCTACAGGTGGAATAGGGAATCCGGTGGTTTCGACAGTTGAAACAGGAACCGCGGTGTTGGTTTCAATAGCCTCTATTTTTGCACCAATTGTTGCTGTTGTACTTGTCATTGCGATTTTAGTTATAATATTTGGAATTTATAGAAAACTTAGACCTAAAAGGTAAATTTTTAATCCATCCACACACAATGAAAATCATTGCTATGCTACCTGCGCGCTATGCCGCGTCAAGATTTCCAGGAAAGTTGATGCAGGACTTGGCCGGAAAACCGGTCATATTAAGAACCTATGAAGCAGCTGTAAATACCGGGTTGTTCGACGAGGTGTATGTGGTCACTGACAGTTCGGTTATTTTTGAAACCATTTCGAAGGCTGGAGGAAAGGCGATAATGAGTATTAAAGAACATGAGTGCGGCAGTGATAGGATAGCGGAAGCGGTTACCAAAATGGATGTTGATATTATCGTAAATGTACAGGGCGACGAGCCATTTACAGATAAAGAAAGCCTTGCCGGTGTGTTGGAAGTTTTTAGAGGCGATCCGAATAAGGAAATTGATTTGGCCTCTTTGATGACAAAAATTTCAGATCCCGATGAAATCAATGATCCGAATACTGTAAAGGTCATTGTGAACAATAGAAATTTTGCGCTTTATTTTTCCCGCTCCCCCATTCCCTATCCAAGAGCAAAAGAAATGGAGACAGTATATTTTAAGCACAAAGGGATCTATGCGTTTAGAAAGAGTGCATTGATGGATTTTCAGCGATTGCCCATGTTGCCTTTGGAGGCCACAGAGAAAATTGAGGCTATTCGGTACTTAGAGTATGGAAAAAACATAAAAATGGTCGAGACCCATGTGACCGGAATAGAGATTGATACTCCTGCGGATTTGGAAAGAGCTAAGAAAGTATGGAAGTAGATTATAGTAATATTAAAGTAATTGGGTTTGATGCCGATGATACCTTATGGGTTAATGAAACCTATTTTAGGGAGGCGGAAGAGCAGTTTACCAGTTTATTGGAAAATTATGAAACCAAGAACAAGATAGACCAGGAACTATTTAAAATGGAGATGAAAAATTTGGATCTATATGGTTATGGGATAAAGGGATTTATGCTTTCCATGGTAGAATCTGCTTTGGATCTTTCTAATAGTAGAGTTTCGCAGGCAACAATAATCGAAATTCTCAAGCTCGGAAAAAAAATGATATCACATCCCGTAGAATTATTGGATGGGGTTAAAGAGGTATTACAAAAATTGGAAGATAACTACCGAATGATTGTGTTGACAAAAGGAGATCTTTTAGATCAAGTAAGAAAGTTGGAGAAATCGGGACTTAGTAAATATTTTCACCATGTGGAGGTGTTGAGTGACAAAAAGGAGACAAATTATCAAAATTTATTGGATCATTTAGAGATACCGGTAAGCGAATTCTTAATGATTGGCAACTCCATAAAATCGGATGTGTTGCCCATTATCAATATTGGGGCTAAAGCGGTTCACGTTCCCTTCCATACCACCTGGCAGCACGAAGAGGTGCCTTTGGAGGAAGACTCTAATAATTATCATACTTTAAATAACATTAGCGATATTTTAAAATACTTAGCTTGAACGGATGAAGACGAAGAAATATATTAGTTTAGAGACTCCCCCAGAGAAAAAAACAAAAATATTCAAGAACTTTCCAATGGTTCCGAGGGTATTGTTTGGAAGGGGTTGTTTTAACCAATTAGGAGATATATTGATGTTGAAACGAAAAAATTCTGACGCTCCATGTATTTTTTTGGTCGATGATGTTTTTGAGGGAAAAGACCTTTTATCGCGTATCCCATTGATATTTAACGACCAGATTATTCTGGTATCTGCAGAGAAGGAACCAACAACGTGGCAAGTGGATGCCTTGGTAGCAAAAATAAAAAATGATTTTTCTGAAATGCCTTCAGGAATTATTGGTATTGGTGGTGGTTCACTTCTCGATTTGGCAAAAGCTGTTGCCATTATGTTGACCAATGAAGGCAGCGCTGCGGATTATCAAGGATGGGATTTGGTCCAAAAGTCGTCTATATACCATGTAGGGATCCCTACCATTAGCGGTACGGGAGCCGAAATTTCCAGGACCACAGTATTATTGGGTCCAAAAAAGAAACTGGGAATTAATTCGGACCACACAACTTTTGATCAGGTTGTACTGGATGCTGATTTAACCAAGGGTGTTTCCCATAACCAGTGGTTTTATACGGGAATGGATTGTTATATCCATTGCATAGAATCTCTCAATGGCACATATCTCAATGCCTTTAGCCAAAGTTATGGCGAAAAAGCACTGGAGTTGTGTAAAGAGGTATATATGGGAAATCTTACTCCAATAGAATCCAGGGATAAATTAATGATGGCATCCTGGCATGGGGGAATGAGTATAGCATATTCCCAAGTTGGAGTGGCGCATGCTATGAGTTATGGATTATCTTACCTTTTGGGCATAAAACATGGTATTGGAAATTGCTTGGTATTTCAGCATTTGGAGGAATTTTATCCTGAGGGAGTTTTCCTTTTCCATGAAATGAAGGAAAAACACCAGATTGAATTGCCACAGGGCATTTGTGCAAATTTAGATGATTCAGATTATGATATCATGATATCGGTGGCTTTAGGTCTGGAACCACTGTGGGAGAATGCCCTTGGAGAGGATTGGCAAAAAATAATTACTCCAGAAAAACTGAAATCAATCTATCAAAAAATTTAGGAGACTTTTCTGTAAATCCCTCCAAGGCTTCATTTATTATGCACGTATTAGCAAAATTTATTTATTTTAAGATATTGGGATGGAAACTTATTGGCACTTTTCCCAATTTGGATAAGTGTGTGGTAATTGTAGTTCCCCACACCAGTTGGGTCGATTTCTTCTTAGGGCTGTTGATACGAAGGGTCATTAATCAGGAAATTAACTATATAGGTAAAAAGAGTCTTTTTAAACCCCCATTTGGGTGGTATTTTAGATGGATGGGCGGAACACCCATTGAT
>CAXMOE010000219.1:3070-3476 GCA_964194835.1 uncultured Flavobacteriaceae bacterium
ATCGAAGTAAAAGTAGTGATACGGTAACGGCGATTGCAAATATATTCAACGAAAAAAAAATATTTCGTTTAGCCCTTTCCCCTGAAGGTACACGTAAAAAAGTAGAAAAATGGAAAACTGGTTTTTACTATATTGCCAAAGCTGCCAATGTCCCAATTGTCTTGGTGGCATTTGATTATGGGAATAAGCAGGTATTGATTTCCGAACCACAAATTCCTTCAGAAAACATGAATGAGGATTTTAAAACTTACATAGCGTTTTTTAAAGATGCAATCGGGAAAATCCCGGAATATACTTAAACCCTTGTAAATTAGAAACCTATTACTTGCTGATTCGGAAGTACCATCATTGTCAAAATCATTTTCTGCAGTATCAAAGCCTCCATTAATAGAGAATGTAGTAGTTG
>CAXMOE010000220.1:0-3462 GCA_964194835.1 uncultured Flavobacteriaceae bacterium
ATGACCTTGGAAGAAAAAATTGGTCAAATGTCACAAGTAAGACATTTTTATGATATTCAAGATGATGACATCGCTACTAAATTTATTGGATCTGTGATCCATACGGATGGGCCGCTTCCAGGTGAAGATGCAGCTGGATGGCAAGCCAGATTTACAACCTTACAAAAGAAAGCCCTGTCTACAAGATTGGGTATTCCTTTATTATTTGCTGTTGATGCTGTTCATGGACAAAATACTTTTGAAGGTGCTACAATATTTCCTCATAACATTGGTATGGGAGCTACTGGCAATGCTTCTTTAGTGGAGGAGATAGCAGCTATTACCGCAATTGAAACCCAAGCTACTGGTTTTAATTGGGTGTTTTCTCCTTGTGTTGCAATTCCGTATAATGAAAAATGGGGACGCGTTTATGAGGCATTTTCTGAAAGCACCGAATTGACTCAAGAACTGGTAAAAGCATCAGTAAGAGGGCATCAGGGAAATTTATTAGAAAACACTACGGTTATGGCAACTGCAAAACATTATGTTGGTGATGGTTCCACAGATTTTGGCGCTGAAGGCGGTAATACGTCCATTAGTATGCAAGAAGTTAACGCACGGTTGTTACCGCCATATCGTGACGCTGTTAACGAAGGTGTTGGAGCAGTTATGGTTTCGTTTAACACCTTATCAGATAAAGCCATGCATGCCTATAAGGAACTTATTACGGATTCGCTTAAAACGAGTATGGGATTTGGCGGTATTGTAGTCACGGATTGGAAAGGATATTCCAGATTTGGTGGAAATGATATTATAAATGCTGGTGTAGATATGGCCATGGCGGTGGATGGAGATTTGGATTTTTTCCAAGAGGGCTTGAAAAGCGCCGTCGCTAACGATTCTGTTCCCATTGAAAGAGTTAACGACGCTGTTAAAAGAATATTAAGACAAAAATTCAGACTCGGTTTATTTGAAAACCCATACCCTGATTCAACGTTAATTTCCAAAATAGGAATTCCAGCACATAGAGAAAAAGCTAGACAGGCTGTTAGAGAATCTTTGGTTTTACTTAAAAATGAAAATAATGCGCTTCCAATTGACAAAAATTCAAAGAAAATAGTAGTCGTTGGTGAACATGCGAATAATTCAGGATTGCAATCGGGAGGATGGACCGTGGCTTGGCAAGGTACCAAAGAGAATTATAGCGGCGCAACAACAATTTTAGAGGGTATTGAAAATATGGCGAATGAAACAGTAATATATGATGCAAACGCAACAGGTAATCATACTGATGCCGTTGTTGCCCTTATTGTTGTAGGTGAAACGCCATATGCCGAATTTGTTGGCGATGTTGGGGATGGCACAGGAACATATAAATTAACCTTAAGTGAAGCACACCAAAATTATATAGATGCCTATACCGATAAAGGCCCAAAAGTTATTGTTGTTTTGGTTTCTGGACGACCTTTAGTAACTAATAAACAAATTGAACAATCAGATGCTTTTATTGCAGCGTGGTTACCAGGTTCGGAAGGAGACGGTATTGCTGAAGTGTTATTTGGAGATTATAATTTTAAAGGAAAGTTACCACATTCATGGCCTAAATCTGTAGAAGATTTTAATGGGAAGTTCGGCCCTAATTTTTGGGATGAATCCATTACCCCTTTGTATGAATTTGGATATGGTTTAAAGTATTAATATTAAAAATAAACGATGAGAAAATATATGTTTTTATTAATAGCTGTAGGTGCTCTTGGGTCATGCGCAAACAATTTTGATACTAATGTTGTTACTATTTCTGGACGTCAAATATTAGTAAATGATTCTCTTTACACCATAAGAGGTATTTGCTACCATCCCGTACCTAAAGGAAGTGAAAACAGAGACTTTGGCAATTTAACTGAAGATTTAGCTTTGATGATTGAAGCTGGAATAAATACGATTAGAGTATATGAACCTATTGACGACAAAACAGTTCTTGATGAAATAAATACAGCAGGTCTAAAAGTTATTATGGGCTTTGGATATAACCAAGGAGGACATTTTGATATCCTTTCTGGTTCTTTCATCGATTACATAAACACCTATAAAAATCATAATGCCATATTATTATGGGAACTTGGTAATGAGTTTAATTACCATCCTGAATGGTTCGATGGAGATATACAAAATTGGTACAATACACTAAATAATACCGCCGATATTATTCAAAAAAATGACACTTCTCATCCAGTAACTACGGCACATGGCGAGTTGCCTGACCCACTAGCACTTTCCTCTTGTCCGAATATTGATGTGTGGGGAATGAATGTGTATCGTTGGGATAATCCGGAAACCATTTTTTCTGAATGGGAGGCTGTAAGTTCCAAGCCCATGTATATTTCCGAAGCTGGCGCCGACAGTTACATGACAATGACAAAAGATGGCTACGAACAAGGTGTAAACGAAAAAGCCCAAGCCGATGCCACAGCAAATATATTGGATGATATTTTTGAGTACCTAGAGATTGGTTCAGGCGTTACTTTATATGCATTTTCTGATGAATGGTGGAAAGCTGGTAATAACAACATTCAAGACTCCGGAGGATTTGCTCCAGAGAGTAGTCAAGTTCCTTATGATGGCACTGCAAATGAGGAGTATTGGGGAATTGTAGATATAGACAGGAATAAGAAAAAAGTATACGAGGTAGTAAAACAAAAATATAACCAAAATAGAATTCAACAAACTAAAAACTAAAGCATATGACACATTATGAAACCGCCGCAAAAGACAGAGTCCCGTTGGGACAAAAAGCTGCTTTCGGTGCAGGTCACTTAGTTCTTAACTTATTACCTGGTGCATTAGCAATTTTTATGTTCTTTTTGTTGACTGCCTTCGGAATGGATCCTTTTTTGGCAGGATTATTAGGTGGACTTCCAAGAATCTTCGATGCAATTACCGACCCCATTATGGGCTTTATCTCGGACAACACTAAATCGAGATGGGGTCGCAGAAGACCCTACATTTTTGTTGGCGCCATATTAAGTGGTGTGTTGTTTGCCATATTATGGCAATTAGATCCAGAAAATTCACAAAACTATAACTTTTGGTATTTTCTTATCTTATCAATGGTGTTTTTACTTGGAAATACTATGTTCGCTACGCCATTAATTGGTTTGGGTTATGAAATGACTTCCGATTATAACGAGCGTACACGTTTAATGGCATCCTCACAAACTATAGCACAAATTGCTTGGATGATAGTGCCTTGGTTTTGGGTCCTCATTGCAAACCCAAACATATTTGAAACACAAGCCATTGGAGTTCGACAACTTTCTGTAATTGTCGGTGCCGCTTGTATTGTTTTAGGAGTGTTACCTGCTATTTTTTGTAAAGGGATAGATTCTTCGCACATGGAAAATAGAAAAAAAATCACATTTAATACGATGTTCTCTAATTTAATAGATCTTTTAAAGGGAATGGTACAAGTGTCTAAAAACAAGC
>CAXMOE010000221.1:0-339 GCA_964194835.1 uncultured Flavobacteriaceae bacterium
TGGGGTTATTGGGATTGCAGACAAATATGAGCCGTGTTTTGCTTGTAATCCGTTTTGCCATAGCCTCTAGGTCGTGTTCCATATCATTGTTCACAGGTACACGATGTATATAGGCCCCGAAAGTTGTTGCATAACGCAACATCGCATGAAGAGTTGGGTCAGCGGCGATAATCTCACCACCCCCGATCCCATAGATCAATCCCGCAGCAGTCAATCCCTCTGTGGAGCCTCCGGTTACGACCACATGGTCTTTTGTAACCCCTTCCTTTACAGCGATCATGTCTACAAGCCCTGTCAAGGCCCTAAAGGGATACCGGCAAGCATCGTCAAATGTATTTG
>CAXMOE010000221.1:349-3451 GCA_964194835.1 uncultured Flavobacteriaceae bacterium
TTTGGGAAGGACCATAGGGGTTCTCGTTTGAATTTAACCGGATAGGACTATCGGCGATAAATGGTCTTGAAGGTGTGTCGAGAGCCAAGGCTTCAAGCCCTCCCAATACGGCAAAGCTACCCGACAATCCTACGGTTCTGAGCCACTGCCTTCTGTCTATGTTTTTCATAATGATCAAATTATGAAAATTAAGATACAAATAATATATGAAGTGGTAGTAAAAATCCTTGACCGATCAAGGAGTAGGTGTTAGCTATTGATCCTTATTTTGTAGTAATTCGGTAAAGGTATCCCTTAAAATGTAAATAGCGACTGATAAGAATCCGACGTACAATAAGGAGTCAGCATATACCCAGTGAATGATTTTACTTAATACACCAGTTACAATGGCAAGTGAACCCAATACCATTAAACTGTTCCATAAAATATGTTGTAGGCTTACCCGGGAATTTTCACCATCCTCTGCAAAGTAAGCGGTTCCCTCCAAAACGGCCCATGTCAAAAACGTGATAAAGGTGATCGTTTCAAAAACAAAACCATAGGCAAGGTGAAATACGGAAAAAACAACATTGATGCACCAGAATACAACCAAAACCAATTTCACATAATCCAAGAATATTTTTTTGTATTTTTTCCAAAATCGGATAGTATACAAAACAGCTATCGCCACCAATGCAGTTACAACAATTGCATCGGCATACGCGGAATTATGTTGAATTTTAAAAATTATACCCAGGAATAAGACTGAGATACTTAATCTTAACGGAATTTTCAAAACCTTTTTAGCAACTTTCATAATATTACTTATTTAAGTTAATAATTACACACTGGCCTTCTTGTTCTAAATTACCTTAACACCTGCTTTTAATCCTTCCATGATTCCTAAAAGATTGTGCACTGTTTCTTTTAGGTAATGTTTGATCAATACATGGGGTATCCGGATTGTGGTGAACCCATTTTCAAAGGAATACATCGCTTTCTGCAGGTCATTTATGGCCTGTTCATCCGTAATCATATGGTATTCGGCATCAATTATGATATTGAGTTTTACCCGTGCAATGGCAAGGTCAATGAATTTATTGCCATCCCACCATTCCAACATGGCTGTAACACCCACTTGTTTAAGCCCATAATAGAGCTGTACGGCTTCAATATGGGATTTGTTACTTCGCATCAGTCTTTCTATTCGGTGCTGATGCTTAGTACATAACTCAAGTCCTAAAGATTCCATAGCTTTTTTATGGTCCATATAACTCAGCTCTTTGCTACATTCTAAACATGTCATTCAAGTAGGTAATTTTTGATTAGAGAATAGTATAACCACGTATTTTATGGATTAGTATATTATTTCGATGTATGACACCCCACTTTTAGATGAAATGCAAATTATTAGATGAACTACATGGATTTTGTTAAATGACCCTTCTAAATTTCAGTGTAAGGGAGAATTTAATTTCTAACCGATTATATTTACATTCTAATGTTTTGACCAAACTAAACATCATGTTCACAAGACCATTGTTATTGTTAATATCCTTAATACTTTTATTTGGCTGTAAAGAGGGTCAAAAAACGAAGGTAGGGCAAGTTATTGTGGAGAAAACTCCACAGTTGACCTTTGCTGAGGCAAACCGTTTAGCCAATTTACCGCTGGGATGTCTGCAGATAGAATACCCCAACAGATTGGGTCAAACTTTAAATGATTCCACCCATATTGGAAATCCCAAAACACTGCATCCAGCCTTTTTTGGTTGTTTCGATTGGCATTCTTCAGTACATGGTCATTGGTCCCTGGTTTCGTTATTAAAACAATTTCCCACTTTAAATCAAGCAGCGACCATTCGTCTTAAATTGGCAGAAAGTATATCAAAACAAAATATTGAGTTGGAAATTGCTTATTTTAAATTAAAAGGCAATAGTTCTTACGAAAGAACCTATGGCTGGGCGTGGGTATTAAAACTGGCTGAGGAACTCCACACATGGGACGATCCGCTTGCAAGAGACATGGAAGCCAATTTACAGGCCTTGACCGACTTTATAGTGCAGGAGTATATTAATTTTTTACCCAAACTGAATTATCCTATTCGGGTTGGAGAACATAGCAACACGGCTTTTGGACTATCGTTCGCGCTTGATTATGCCATCACCATGGGAAGGATGGATTTAAAAAATGCGATTGAACAATGTTTTATGCGGTTCTATGTCAATGACAAAAACTGTCCTTTAACATGGGAACCCAGCGGTTACGATTTTTTATCTCCCTGTTTGGAAGAGGCCAACCTAGTCCGGAAATTACGTTCCCCTGAGGATTTTAAGGTTTGGTTGGATACATTTATGCCCCAATTGGCAGATCCTAATTTTCTATTGGAACCTGGTAAGGTAAACGATAGGACCGACGGAAAACTGGTTCACTTGGACGGGTTAAATTTTAGCAGGGCATGGTGCCTTTATGGTATTGCCAATACAATTCCTGAGTATGCACATTTGAAGAAGCTTGCCAACAACCATTTAAAATATTCATTGCCCAATATTGTGGATGATAACTATAGTGGAACCCACTGGTTGGGTACATTTGCGTTGTTCGCATTAAATAGCTCCAATTAAGATGTTTAAGAAAATTGGTCCTGGAGTGTTGGTTGCCGCTGCTTTCATTGGTCCAGGAACAGTAACCACCTGTACCTTGGCCGGTGTGGAGTTTGGTTATGCCCTTTTGTGGGCCATGTTGCTTTCCATAATTGCCACCGTTGTATTACAGGAAATGTCTGCCCGCTTAGGAATTATAACTCAAAGGGGTTTGGCCGATATTATTAAGGAAGAACTTAAGACTCCATGGGTAAGGTATGTTGTTATCGGCATTATTTTAGGCGCCATTGTCATAGGCAACGCCGCATATGAGGCAGGAAATATTGGTGGTGCAACCTTGGGAATGCAGGCCATTTTTGGGCAGTCGTTTACCGCCTATTATCCTCTTGTGATTGGCGGTGCAGCTTTTACATTGCTTTATTTAGGAAGTTATAAAGTATTGGAAAAAGGACTTGTTTCCTTGGTTATTATAATGAGCATATCGTTTTTGTTGACTGCAATTATTACCAAACCTGATTT
>CAXMOE010000222.1:0-3443 GCA_964194835.1 uncultured Flavobacteriaceae bacterium
TCCAAACTAATCTTCTTTTCCACAACCTTACCATAACTATCTTGTGTAATCTTCATACTAGAATGTCCTAACAGCTTACTAACAATCTCCATTGGTATATCATTAAAAGGCAATTAAGTTTAGTTCTTATCAGGCTCAATTGAGAGTTTATATAGTCTGCATCTGGTTCAGGTGGTTTTACTAGCTGTTGTTTACTATTCCAGAGAGAAGGATTAATGAACTGTCTTGTGGAAAACTGCTTTCTTGATTTCAAGTAAGTTAATCTACAGGTAATGCCACAAAGCCCTTTACTATTCACTTTGGATTTATTGATTGTATATAATATGTTTAGTTTCATGATTTTGAATTTTAAATTATTGGGAGTCTTTTGAAATTTATGGGAGACCCCACAGGAGTCTTTTTAATCTAAAGTTTAATAAGTTGTAAAAGCAAAGAAATTTTAATACATTGTACTAATTACATGTCTCTTATTTTCAGAATAAAACCTCCTACAAATACATCCTTATTTACCTATCCTACTTTATAAATTTTAGAATATGAAAATAAATAAAGCAGCTAATATTATTAGATGGATAGCAAGAATTTATGGAGGAATCATACTCTTAATACCGCTAATTGCAGTATTTAGAACCTTTACGGGTGGAAATAATTTCTTGACAGAGTGGAAAAGTATTGTTTTGTATGCTGGCTTAATTATTGGGCTTTCAATCGCATATAAATGGGAATTATTAGGAGGAATAGTTGTAACGCTAGGTATTTTGATTTCAGGATTTCTACATCCTTTACTTTTACCACCTGGAATACTTTATATAATTTACTGGTTTCTTAATAAGAATAAGAGCAAACTATCCTAAAACAAAAAAGCATCCCGATTTTCTATACAGAAAAAAGGAAAGCTTTCCATTGGAATACCAAAGTATATCTGGTATTACTACACTCCCGAATTAACTTCGGGAACAACACAACATCTTTTAATTGCTAAAAAAGCCTCAACTGGGTTAAGACTTTAAACAATCTTGCGGTCTGGACGGGACTCTTCTCCACGCCTATAATATGCTAATTAATGAATTGGTTACTAGTTGGTCATAATGAAGGCTAACGACCGTGATAAAAAACGTAGGGAGTTAATAGCACCTTGCTTTCTTGACCTACGAGCCAAAACCGATTTATAAATTTATATTTTACTTGGCGGACTTTCCAGAATCCGATAAACTACCGAATTGCAGAAACACCCTATGTTTATTTATCTTTTGTTGGTGGCAGTGTATATTCATTCAACATCCTACATTAATTAGGATCAAAAGGTTTCCATCTCTTCCTACTCAGCAATAAACCTTGACTTGGCTTGTCTGATAAATCACCCTTTTCTAATAGGATTTCACCTCTTCTTAAAACATATTTTGGCCAGCCTGTAACTTCAAAATCCTTATATATGGAAAATCCTGCTTTAGAAAAACCGAAATTGTGATCTATTAATTTCTTCTCATTTTTATCCCATATTACTATATCGGCATCTGACCCTTCTGCTATAATTCCTTTTCTAGGGAATAATCCAAAGAGTTTGGCGGCGTTGGTTGATGTTACTGCTACAAACCGCTCAAGTGTCAGACGATTTTTCATCACTCCCTCTGAATAAAGCATGGGTAACATTAGTTGGAGGTTACTTACTCCTGCCTTTGGTTCGAGAATACTAAATCCAGGATTTAACTTTTGCTCCTCTGTCCATGGGGCATGATCTGAACCAAGAGTATGAATTGAGCCATCAGCAAGCCCTTGCCATATCGCTGCCACATCATTTTTTGATCTGAGTGGTGGCATGCCTGTGTATAATTGTCCATCCTTTCCTTTATACATATCGTCCTCAAAGTAAAGGTAAATAGGACGGGTCTCAACATACACTTGAACTCCGCGTTTTTGAGCTTCCTGACAAAGTCTCAGTGCCATTTGGGATGAAAGATGAACAATATAAACCGGTACATCAAGATCTTCACTTTTTTCAATAGCCCATTTGGTAGCCTTAACTTCTGCTTCAATAGGTCTGCTTTCCGCATAAAAAAGAATAGAACTCTTCCCTTCAGCTATAAGTTGATCTTGTGTTTGTTTTAATAAATCAAAATCTTCACAATGAATCATTGGCAATATGCCTTCCCTCTTTGCTAGTTTGAGTACATTGATAAATCCTGGTATGTCATCATTAAACCCCTTGAAAGCCATAAAGATTTTAAGGCTTGTATATCCTTCAGTTGCTAGTTGTTCAATTACTTTCTGATTTTCGATCGAAGCATCTGGCATAGTAGGAGTTATCAAAACATCAACAATCGAAGTGCTTTCTACGAGGCCAGAGTGTTCGTTGATCAGATTAGGAAGTGTTTGACCTCGGTCAGAAAAAGATAAGTTTCCAATAGTTGTAATACCGCCGGACAGAGCAGCCTGAGATCCACTTACAAAATCATCAGCAAACGGGCCTGTAATATGCACATGTGGATCGATACCACCCGGAAGTATTTCCAATCCTGTAGCATCTATAACCATCGTGGTTTTATTTACTTTGATACCTTTCTCAACCTTCACTATTTTTTCTTCCTTAATTAAAATATCTGCCTCAAAACTCCGGTTGTAATTAACTATCGTTCCATTCTTTATCAGTATGAATTTTTCCGAAGCGGGTTCATTCCCGCAGCTAAGTAAAGTCAAGAAGGTAAAAAATAGAATGGCCGCACTTATTTGATTATGGAGGGCCTTTAAATTAAATCGAAGGAAATGATTTGCTTTCATAAGATTCGTCTATTTAAGAATTTATACACTTTGTCAGGTTTACTCCGATTGCCACCAATGTTTAGGGTATGAAAAGTTGCGGTTTTGAAACCGCATTTTTCTGATGTTTAAATTTAGGCTTTTTATGTTTTAGAAGCATTCTATTTTACTGAATTTAGAAATTTTTTATACCATTGTTGTGCCTAGTTGCTGCTTTTGCTTTAAATTAGCTTGTTGATATTTGTAAATTCCTTAATATGCCAAAAGAAAATGTCTTTTAATGAAATCGTCCAACTACTGGGTAATATTGGACAGTTTATAGGTTCAATTGCGATTGTGGTAACGCTTGTGTATTTAGCGATTCAAGTTCGTCAGGCTAAAGAGCAAATAATTCATTCCAGCCAAATCACACGAGGCGAAGCAGCGCAAAGGATTCTTTCTTCCATTTCTGATTCTCCTTATTTAGCTCCTATAATGGCGAAAATCGGGGGTTGGCCATGGAGCGATTTTAATCTTGATAATGCTGAGGACAATATCAGATTCAACGCTTGGTCTTATGCCTGGTGGAGGACGGAAGAGATGAATTTTCGAACCTACTCTACCGAACAATTGGCTACTCAAGAACAATTAATCATGGTTTGGCTAAGGGCGTGGGGAACTCCATTCTGGCCAGAAAATCGAGCAATTTT
>CAXMOE010000223.1:0-3431 GCA_964194835.1 uncultured Flavobacteriaceae bacterium
ACGATTATCAACTTCTGTTTCAAACAGGACATATGCAGTTAGAATTATGGCAACGTATAATTCTGGAATTCAAGATAACGGATGGTCATACAGTGTATCTGCATCTAGAAGGTGGGCCGGGGAAGGGTATATCCAAGGCACTTTATATGATGCACATTCTTATTTTTGGGCTTTACAATACCAGCTCAATGCAAAAAACAGTATCAATTTCTCATCTTTTTTTGCTTCCAATCGTCGTGGCCAGTCATCGGCAATTACTGAAGAGGTCTTTCATTTGGCCGGCGCAACATACAACCCATATTGGGGAACGCAAAACGGAGAGTTACGAAATTCACGGGAACGTAAAATTCAAGAGCCAATATTTATGCTCAACCACTACTATACATCCGATAAATTTCACTTAAATACGGGTATTGCATATCAGTTTGGAACCAACGAAAGAAGTAGATTGGGGTATTACAATGCTCCAAACCCTGACCCATCTTATTACAGATACATGCCTAGTTTCTATATCAATAGTCCGATTGGCGCGAATTTTATTAGCGCGAATTTGGCCAGGGATGGATTTTTGGATAATCCGCAGCTGAATTGGGAGGCTCTTTATACTGCCAATAGCACGGATGCTGGTAATGGCCTAGCGTCCTACGTATTCTATGATGATACTGCTAACGACAAACAACTCATTGTTAATAGCATAGGAAATTTAAAAATAAGCAATAGGTTCAAATTAGATTTTGGAATTACATTTAAAAAGTTGGAGTCGGATAATTATGCCAAAATCAAAGATTTGTTGGGCGCCGACTTTCATATGGATATAGATCCTTTTTCCAACACCAGAAATGATTTGAACTCTGATTTGGTAAAGAAAAAGAACGACCTATTCAACTATCATTATAAAATGAATGCGGAACACCTCGAATCCTTTGCCCAGTTACGATTTAAATTTAAAAAATATAGTGGTTATGTTTCAGGACGTTATTCCGATACTAGATATGAGAGGGAGGGACTTTATCTAAACGAGCGTTTTTTGGATGGTTCGTTTAATAAAAGTGATAAAGTAAAGTTTTCAAATTATGGGCTAAAAGGAGGACTTTACTACGCTTTCAATGGTAGACATAGGATTGCATTAAATGGCGCGTATCTGAGTAATCCGACGACGCTACAAAACAGTTTTATCAATCCTAGGGAGAACAATCAGGTGGTACCTAATATCAAAAGCGAAAAGATTAACACAGCGGATATCAACTACTTCATGCGTTTGCCAAAAATTACTGGAAGGGTCACAGCTTTTTATACTCGTTTCCAAGATGCCACGGACATCAATTTTTTCTTTGTGGACGCTGGTGTTGGATCGGATTTTGTTCAGGAAGTGGTTACGGATTTGGATAAACTTCATCTAGGCACAGAACTGGGACTTGAATATCAAATATCCTCATCTGTTAAGTTATCAACAGCAGCCGCGATTGGAAAGTTTTTGTATGCCAGCGACCCTTTCGTGACAATTAATTTTGATACCGCAGGAGCTGAGGAGGAACTAATTGATCCCAAAGGAAATATAGATTTGGGAATCGCCAACATCAAGGATTATAAACTGGCGCAAGGTCCCCAGAAAGCCTACGCAGTTGGAGTTGAGTACCGTAACCCTAAATACTGGTGGGTTGGATTAACTGCCAACTATTTAGCAAACAATTACGCCAATATTTCTATGATAACAAGAACACAAAGTTTTTATTTGGATCCAGAAACCGGGCTTCCTTTCCCAAATGCAACAGAGGAAAAAGCAAATCTATTATTGGCACAAAAAAAACTTGATGATTTTTATTTGCTGAATTTGGTTGGAGGAAAATCTTGGTTAGTAAACAATAAATATATCAGTCTTTTTGCAAGTATTAACAATGTTTTCCAGACCATATTTAGGACAGAGGGTTATGAACAAAGCAGGAACGGCAATTTTGGGCAATTGTCACAAGACAATTTAAGTGGAAATCCTTCATTTAGACCAAAATATTGGTATGGATATGGACGCACTTATTTTATTAATGTGGCGGTGAGTTTTTAATTAATTATCTCCCCGGTCAGGGTCCGGTATGGTATTGAGAAGATGTAATATGTTCAAAATGAAAAGAATTAACATTTCAAGGTATAACTATAAATTGATTGTCAAATTATTTGGTATTTCCTTGTTTTTGGGATGTGTTAAGGATGTAGCCTTTAAGGTACCACGAAGCAGTTGTTCTGAAGGTATGGAAATTAATACCACGTTTGCTGAAGTCAAGAATATTTATGTAGATGGAGTTGTGGAGATTCAAGAAGATTTAATCATGGAGGGCTATATCGTATCTTCCGACAAGGAGGGAAATTTTTTTGGAACCTTACATATGCAGGATAGCCATTCGAACCCAACTGAAGGTTTTCAATTGGATATTGATCTCAGGGATTCCCATCTCTTCTATGAAAATGGGAGTAAAGTATTCATAAAGTTAAAGGGGCTCTATTTGGGTAGGAGCAAAGGGGTTTATAAAATAGGAGGAGTATTCAATGTCTTCGGAAATTTGACAATTGGACGCTTACCGGTTACCAAAGTAGGAGAACATCTATTTCGTTCCTGTGATGTGATTGTAGCTATCCAACCCACTCCGACAACAATTAATATGCTTGAAGATTCTATGATCAGTACGTTGGTGCAATTAAACAACTTAGAGATTGTAGAAGAGCAGATTGGATTGTCATTTGCTCTTCCCCAAGAAGTAACGGAGCGAAGGATAAAAGACTGTGACGACAATGAATTAATTCTTTTGAATAGTGGATTTTCGGATTTTCAAGCAGAAAAATTACCCACTGGCAATGGGACGTTAACCGCTGTGTTAATAAAAGATAATAAAGATTTTCAATTGGTAATAAGCGATTTAAAGGATATTGATTTTGCGAATGAGCGGTGTGCCGAAATACAGGATGAGTTTACATCTCCCAATATTTTTATTTCTGAATTGGCGGACCCGGATAATAACAATGGCGCAAGATTCGTGGAATTGTACAACTCCAATGAGGAACCTTTGAGTTTAAAAGGCTGGAAATTAAGACGATATACCAATGATAATGATCAAGTAAGTTCAACGATAGATTTATCTGGCTTTAGTATTGCAGCAGAAAGTACTTTTGTAATTTCACCCAAAGCCTTGGAGTTTGAAACCGTATATGGTTTTGCTCCGGACTTGGCAGTAACAACCAATAGTCCGGCCGACTCAAATGGGGACGATAATTTGGAACTGGTTGACCCGTTTGAAACCGTTATAGATGCCTATGGGAAAATTGGAGAAGATGGTTCTGGGACTAATCACGAATTCGAAGATGGTAGGGCCGTAAGAAGAGCGGAAATTTTCAGGGGTAATATGAATTACATTGCTAGTGAATGGCTTGTTTACAATGATACT
>CAXMOE010000224.1:0-3342 GCA_964194835.1 uncultured Flavobacteriaceae bacterium
GTTGCCAACCCAAGGCCACTACTGCCTCCAAGAATTAGGGCCCATTGACCAGCGTCTACGGGTTCAGTGTCGGAAATCGAAAAATCGCTATCTACCATATCTATCAATAAACTTAATGTTTAAATCCATGTATTTAACCCCTACCACTCCAATAATACCTGCTGCGCAGAGAACCCTGGTCCAAAACTCAACATAAGTCCTTGATCCCCGCTTGCAATATCTTTTTCCAAAAATCGCTCAAGCACATAAAAAACTGTGGCGCTGCTCATGTTTCCAAATAATCGTAGTGTTTCCCGGGTATCGTTGATATTCTTTCCCAGTTTTCCAAACAGTTCTTCCACGGTTTGCACAATTTTTTTACCCCCTGGATGAAAAATTAAATGGTTCACCTGCTCAATAGAGGTCCCATAACGTCCCAAAAAAGGATATACAATATTCGAAAAACTTTCTGCAATTGCCACGGGCACCGATGGGTCCAAGATCATTTGGAGCCCATTGTTAGTAAGATCAAAGCCCATCAGATGTGTGGCATCAGTATAGTGGTACATCTCCCCTCCAACTATTTTGGGGCCTCTTGCTGTTTCTTCGGACGACAGCAATACACAGGCTGCTCCATCCCCAAAAATCGCAGCACTCACCATATTGGCCATAGAAAAATCATTGAGTTGAAAGGTAGATGTGGGACTTTCTACCGCTACCACAGCTGCACGTTTACCTGGATTCGATTTTAAAAAATTATTGGCATAGATCAATCCAGAAACCCCAGCGGCACAACCCATTTCGGTCACAGGAAGTCGCACCACATCTTGTCGCAGCCCTAAGTCATTGATTAAATATGCATCCAAAGAAGGAATCATTATTCCTGTACAACTTACCGTAATGATATAGTCCAGCGAATCAGCCTTCCAATTACTCTTGTTCAAGGCTTTTTTTAAAACAGTCGTTCCCAATTTTTTAACTTCCCGTACATATATGGCATTCTTTTGTTCAAATGAGGTAGCTGTAAATACCTCCTCGATAGCCATAATTCCGTAGCGTTTATCCACCGCAGCCCCCTCAAATATTTTGAGAACTTTTCGCCTAAAACGCTCGTCCTGGCCATGCAACCAAAACTCCACAAAGGGTAGGATATCCTTGGTGCTTCTGCAGTGGAGCGGCAATTCTTTTGCCACTGATGTTATACGTATATCATTCATTGCACTGGCTTAATCCGTGGGTTCGCATTAACCATATATACCGAAAAGCCCATTTACTTTGTATCCTGTGTTTAATATGCGGTAGCCCTTTGGCAAGATTTAAAAGATCTGCTTTGGTAAAACCACTTTTAATTGAAATTAATCCGTCATGCTTGGCAATACTTGTTTTTATAAAAATACTGCCAAACACAGTAAAAAGATAGTATGCTAACCGACTTCTTTGCAAGTCGTTGACAACAATTCCAAAACGGGCCAAATTGGTAAATTTTTTGAGAAAAATCGAAATCTGTTCATCATTGAAATGATGCATGGTAAGGGTACACATCAAAATATCGCATCCAAGATCAGATGCCTTCAAACTTAGGATATCTTGTTGTAAAAATTGTATTTCCGGGTAGGACACAGAAGCCAGTTTTGCAAGTTGTATTGCCCTTTCACTGAAATCGACCCCTATAAAATTGGCTTTAATGTTCTTTTTTTTGCAAAAAAGGGCTAGTTCCCGAAGCATCCATCCATCCCCACAACCCATATCCACAATCGTATAAACCTCCTTTGGGTGTTCTTTTATCAATTGAGCAACTGCATTAACGGTAATCTTTTTTCCATTCAACATTTTATTTACTCTATTCAGGTCAATTAACACTTCCTTCAATGTATCCGAATCTATCATGGGATTGTCCATTAATTCAGGTTCTGTATTTCTATGGGACAGGTCTACTAACATGATATGGGCTTTCCATGCGTTTTTTTAATTAATGCTTGCAATAACCGAGGCGACTTTGTCATAATTTCCATTGCCAAAGTAGACAGTGGATTATTCAAGAGCAAGGATTGTAAATGCCTTCCCATCCTTAATCGATGTTTAAATGCAAAATTCCATTGGTCTTGATAGTCTTTTTCCAATTGTTGTCTTGTATAATTGGCATGTTCAAAATATCTACTTATCAAATCTGAAGCTATCTTTGCGCTATGGATGGCCATTGCCATACCGTTACCACATAGAGGATGAATAAGTCCAGCGGTATCCCCACACATTAATATATGGTTTTTTATTGCATTTTTTTGATGAAAAGAAATTTGGGCTATACTTAAGGATTGTTCAAACAAGGGTTCGGCGTCAGCAAAAAATGATGCCAAATATGGATTTTTTGCCACAACTTTTGAGTTAAAGGTATCAATATCTTTTTCCCGTTTAAAGCTCTCATATGATGTTAAATAGCATAAATTAATTGCTCCAGTCTCAGTCATAGACATACCTGCATATCCTCCATTAAAGTTGTGCAAGGCCACTAAATTGTTGGGGAAACCGTTAATTTTATAATGCCCTTTTACTGCAAGCCATGGAGATTTTTTTTGCATAAAATTGCGCTCTAATTGCTTGTCCAGATTATCCCTTTTACCATATGCTCCAATAACCAAATCTGCAGTAAAAGACCTTTCTGTATGAGTTGTTACGGTAAAAAAATGATCCTGGAATTCGATATTTATAACGCTGTCAAAAATAAAAGGCACGTTCATGGATAATACTTTCCGGTATAATAGATCATCCAAAGCATGTCTACTGATTCCCTTACCCCCCAGAGGAAGTTTGATTTGCAATGATTTTCCATTAACAGTGGTTAATTTAAGTGTATCAATACATACTGCATTGGCATGGACCAAGGAAATTCCGAAGCGATCCAAATAAGGTGTAATTTCATTGGAAATATACTCTCCGCAGACCTTATGATGTGGGAATTGCTGCTTTTCAAATACCAAAACCTTGAAATTCATAGAAGCTAAATGCAGTGCTGAAGTAAGTCCAGCCAATCCACCACCAACAATAATAATATCGTATTTGTCCACCTAAGTGAAGATACCTATTCTAAATATAAAATCCCGACAGAATGCCGGGATTAAGTTCTTTTTAGAATCAATTATAAAGGGTTTCAAAAAAATGCTCCTCTTTAGTTTAAAGCGAATTATTATCCCTTAGTTTTTTCTATAGCTTCTTGTTTAAGGGCTTCACTGGCAACAATTGCCAATTCTACGCGTCGATTCTTAGCCCTACCTTCTTCAGTTGCATTGTCTCCTCTGGGCTGGGTTTCACCATACCCCTTTGTTGCGAACCTATTAGGAGCCAAACCTTGAGTTGTGAGGTAATCCG
>CAXMOE010000225.1:0-3334 GCA_964194835.1 uncultured Flavobacteriaceae bacterium
CCCAAAAGCACTTTCCAATCCGATTGTGCCATAAGCGGCGTTATCAAATTCAACCCGTTTGTGTTCCACATCAATGGGTGTATGGTCCGAACTTACAAAATCAATAATGCCGTCCTTCACTCCTTTTAGAAGTGCTCTTGTGTCCGATTTGGTCCGTAAGGGGGGCATGACTTTGTAACTGGAGTCAAATTCTTCAAGTATTTCATCCGTAAACCACAGGTTGTGCATGGCTACACTAGAGCTAACATTCAACCCTTTTTTCTTTGCCTCCGCAATAAGCCTTACTGATCTGGCAGTTGAAACGGTGGGGATGTGTAGTTTTCCTCCGGCATATTCCAAAACAAATAGATCTCTTGTGATTTGCATTTCTTCTGCCACGGGGGGGATTCCCTTAAGGCCCAATCTCGTAGAAACTTCACCTTCGTTCACCGACCCTTTTCCTGCTATTTGAGAGTCCATGGGAAAGGAATATACAAGCCCATCAAAATTTTGAGCATATTGAAGTGCAATTTTTAGTAGATTGGCATTTTTTATGGTCTGCTTGAAGTCATAAAAACCAATGGCACCCGCATTATGCATGTCATATAGTTCAGCGAGGTCTATACCCTCACTTTTAACGGTGAGTACTCCGAGAGGATATAGATTAGTGATGTGACCTTTTGCCGCGTTTTTTAAAAATACAATGTCCGAGCTACTATCGGGAACCGGATGGGTATTTGGCTGCAGTACTATATCTGTAAACCCGCTCTTGGAGGCAGTAGACAATCCGTTTGATATGGTCTCCCGCTCTTCAAATCCAGGCTCTCCAAAACACACTCCACTGTCGAACCATCCAATTGAAACATGTAGATTTTTTAATTCTACCACCTTGGTTTTACCGTTAACCTCGATTTTTTGAGCTATTTTCTCAATAATACCTCCTTTGATAAGGATATCGCGCTTTTTTAGGTGCAGATTCTTGTTTGAAGCGTGTATGATCTTGACTGATTTTAAAAGTATGTTCATTTAAGATATTTTTGGATAAGGACTTCGACCAATGCAAAGAGCAATGCTAAAATAACAAACCATTTCCAAAGCTCCGTTACACTGTTGTCTTTTTCCATGGTTTCAAAAAGTGAAGTTATAGACCCTTGTTTACTTACCGCATGTATCTGTTCAATATTTAGATAATTCAATTCACTTTCTCTTCTTTCATGGTTAAAGCTAATATTCTTTATGATGACATCCCCGTCCTTAATACTATAAATCCCATCTTTAACAGGGTTTTCATTAAAGGTTAAGCTTACTTTATTTGCAAAGGACTGTTGCTGCGGTATAAATTCATAATCCTGTTTAGTCACTGTAAGAATTTTGTCTTTGGACAAAATGGTGGGCACATCCACGTTTATTGTAGCGCCAACGAACGAATACAGATCGGGTAACTTTAGACTATTATCGCCTATATTATAAAAGGTGGGTACTATTAAGGGGGAGTTTTTAAAATTGGAGTATTCTTTGGAAAGTGGTGCACTAAATACATATATATTTTCCGTACCAACTAAAAAAGGGTCCCCATTAGCAAAAGATAGGATCTTCGGTGCAGTTGTCTTTACCCTAAAATATTTGTTGACCATAGGGTATTGAAAATTGGTTACCGTTTTTTCAAATACATTTAGAAACAACGGATGTGAAAAACTGATATTGGTAATATTTTGTATGACATCAATACGTTCCGAAAAGGAAGAGGAAAAGAAATTTGTAAGAAGTTGGTTGTATGACCCCAAGTCAGCGTTTATCGAAGGTATTACAGCCACACTTCCTCCATTGATTATAAACGATTTTATCCCATTTTCCAGTGCTTTTGGAATATGGGTCAATTCGTCCAATACAATCAAATTTTGAGAAGCCAACAAACTGTAGTTCAGATTTTTGAGGGAATAAGACGAAAATAGAAACTCATCTTCCGTAAAAATTCGATCTAGATAATTACCAGTATTCTCATATATGGATAATACTTTGATTTTTTCTTTACGATTGATGTTAAAAAAAAGCTGGTTGTCATAGGATAACCCCATATCCAAAATTTCTATTTTTCCATTGATGACCTCATTACTGGGAAGTGAAAATACAACTATCGCATTCCTATTAGCATCAAAAATTGCCGATGTTTTGGCTATCAATTTTTCCCCATTGAACAACGAAACAGGGGTGTCGTCTATGGGCGCAATACTCGAAAGCACAGTAGTAAGCTCTATATTATTGGGAGTAACCTTAGTAATATAGGCAGTATCGATTGCTATATTGTATATTTCCTCGGGTACCAGTTGCACCAAATGATTTTGCAAAGTATCTGCCAAATCTTTAATTTTGGGCACCAATCGTTTTTGAAAATCAGACACAACGACCACATTTTTGATGCTATTTTCATTGTCATCAAAAAAAGTGTTGGCCTTCAAATAAATTTCATTCAATTGAAGCTGTTTTTCAGTATGGGACAGTGTTAGTAAATCGTTCTGGATATCTTTTAGGGTAACGTTTCTGAATACTCGTTCGTTAGTAAACAGACTAAACGAATTGTCTTTGGGAATAGCTTTGATAAGCTCCTGAACCGCATTCGATAACAAGGTTCCATTATTGTTTTTAGCTTGCATACTGAAGGAATCGTCCAAATAAATAACGGTTTCTTTTTCTGTTATAGCCGATTTATCCGCAAAAAAGAGTTGTGCAAATGCAATGATTAGCGAAGCAAACAATAAGAGTCTGGTTACAAGTAAAAGCCATTTTTTAAGGGTGTTGCTCTTACGTGATTCCGACACCACCTTTTGTAACAATTTTACATTGGTAAAGGGAGTTTTCTTAAATCGACGCAGTTGAAAAAGATGAATAAAAAGAGGGATGAGGAGTAAGAATAATGCCCAAAGGAGTTCCGGATATGTAAACTGCATTCCCTAATTTGATTTGGCAAATATAGCAAAAGCCACATAGTTTTACTTCCTATTTAACAAAAGAAAAAATAATCTTCCATGTGTGATTGCCCCAAGGAAGACAGGTAAGCTCGTATTGTACTTTGGGCTTCCCCATTGGCTACGGTAATAATGCTTTGGGGATTTTTCAATTGTTCCATAAAGGAGTAATGCAGCATTTTTATACCATAAATTGTTTTACCAATTTTATTGGGATTGTCGCAAATCCAATGGAAATCAATATTCTTTTTTTGTAACCCCTTGGCAATTATTTTACCCTTGTTACCAGCCCCCCATACGACCATTGGCCTTTTTTTGTTAAAGTTGAGTTTTAGGAAATAATGAAGCTTAATATCAAGAAAATAATTTTGAGCATAGTGCTCACTGGTCCT
>CAXMOE010000226.1:0-3325 GCA_964194835.1 uncultured Flavobacteriaceae bacterium
CTCCTTCAATAATTTTCGATTGTTCAACACATTTTGTGGCAAATCCATATTATCATGGTAGGCTTTTCTTCCAAAGAAATCAAAGTCGGTTCCCATATCCAGTTCATTCCCGGCCAAGGTTACCAAGGTAATATCAATCGCTCCTCCCTTATTGTGTATTGAGCCCTTAACAGGGTCAGCCACATACTGTGGATTGGGAACAATTTCCCACATTTTATACTGAACCGAATTAGGACGGTAACAATCAAAAAACTTTATTTTATACCCTTTTTGTATCAACTCCCTATTCGCATTAAGTAAGGCTTTGGCTGTTTTTACCCGTGTATAACACTCAGCACAATCATAAACCTTGGCCTTTAAAAAATTATTTTTTGTGGCATAACGCAAATCGTAACTAAAATCATCACTGTAATCGGGTAACCTCACAAAAGTAGTGTCTGCCGATGCTTCCAAGGATTTAAATTTATTTTTTGGAACTACTTCAGTTATAACCACAGAATCGTTGATCTCAACAAGGTCGGTATGTTTTTCGGGGAAATTTTCTTGTGCTGCCTTTTCTTTGCAGCCAGCGAAAAATAATAACAGCAGCCACATTAATCCCATTATAAATTCAACATTATTCCTCGGTATTATTTTCATATTTTTAGCATAGTTTCAATTCGAAAGTAAAATACATTAAGTTTTTAAATTTGAATGTTATTTTTTCAATATTTCATTAGTAATTAATTTCAAATTGTTCGTTTTTTGCAGCTGCCAATTATCCATTTTATAAAATTAAGTAAATGATACAATTTCCAGAAGATTTCGTTTGGGGTGCTTCAACCTCAAGTTACCAAATTGAAGGCGCGGCTACGCAAGGTGGAAGAGCCTGGAGCATTTGGGATGCCCATGCACATACCCCTGGCCGAACCAACAATGGGGAAAATGGCGATGTGGCCTGTGACCATTATAATCGGTACAAGGAGGATGTAAAATTAATGGCGGACCTTGGACTCAAAGCCTACAGATTTTCCATTTCCTGGAGCCGGATACAACCAGATGGACAGGGAGAAATAAATCAGGAAGGGATCCAATTTTATTCCGACCTAATCGATGAACTATTAAAATATAACATAACGCCTTGGATTACCTTGTACCATTGGGATTTGCCCCTGGCACTACACACTGAAAAAGATGGATGGTTAAACCCGGAAATTGCAGATTTTTTTGCCAAATACGCGGATATTTGTTTTGAACATTTTGGAGATCGGGTACAACATTGGATAACGTTGAACGAACCATGGGTGGTTTCCATTTTGGGTTACTGCGAAGGGCTATTTGCCCCAGGTAGGAAATCCGATGATGAACCTTATGTGGTTGCCCATCAATTGCTGCGAGCCCATGGAAAAGCGGTTAAATTGTATCGCGAAAAATACCAGGCAAAACAAAACGGACAAATCGGGATTACCAATAATTGCGATTGGCGCGAGCCTTTGACCGATTCACAAGAAGATAAGGATGCAGCTCAACGGTCCTTGGAATTTTTTATGGGTTGGTTTGCGGATCCTATTTATTTAGGGGATTACCCCAAGGTAATGCGGGACCGTTTAGGTGATCGGTTACCTGTTTTTACTGAGGAGGACAAAAAGATGATCTTGGGGTCATCTGATTTCTTTGGGCTAAACCATTACACAGGCTCCTATGCATCAAATGCTAGCCCTGATGCCCCTGTAGAAAACAATGTCCCAGCCAATAGTGGTGTTTTCAAAGATCAATACGTGCATTTATCCGCTGACCCTGAATGGAAAACAACATATATGGACTGGGCAATTATTCCCTGGGGATTTCGTAAACTCCTGGAGTGGATCAGTGATCGTTATGGCAACCCTCCTTTGTACATCACGGAAAATGGTTGCGCACTGGATGATACTTTGGAAAATGGCGAGGTAAAGGATACGGTTCGCAAAGAATACTTGGAAAGTTATATGGCCGCCAGTAAAAAAGCAATAGACAACGGGGTTAATCTCAAAGGGTATTTTGTGTGGTCATTAATGGACAATTTTGAATGGGCAGCGGGATACTCCAAACGGTTTGGCATTCACTATGTAGATTACGAAACCTTGGAACGCACGCCGAAAAATTCTGCCAAATGGTACAAACAAACCATTAAAAATAATGGGTTTACCTTTACGCTTAAGAACATTGACATTTAAACCGATGAAAACTAATCTCTTCTTAGTGTTGGCATTAACAGTACTGGTGTATGCTTGCAAAACTGAAAAGGAAAAACCAACGGAACCAACCACTCAGGACATATGGCTTTTGGGGTTTGAAAAAACTGCTATCAATCCCATAATGACAGCTGATTCTTCCTTTGTTTTTCATGACCCCATCACTGATACGTCCGTAAAATGGCAAATGGCCGACGTATTTAATCCAGCTGCAATAGTAAGGAACGATACCGTTTTTATGCTTTTTAGGGCAGAGGACAACCCAGATGCCATCCTGGGCGGAAGAACTTCGAGAATTGGCCTTGCGCACAGCACGGATGGTATCAATTTTACCAAATATCCCGAACCTGTTCTTTATCCATCTAAGGATGAATTTGAAAAATGGGATCATCCAGGTGGTATTGAAGACCCAAGAGTTGTTGAAACTCCGGATGGCAGCTATGTGATGCTCTATACCAGCTGGAATACCGATGTAGCACGGTTGTCAAGCGCTACCTCCAAGGATTTGAAAAACTGGACCAAACAAGGGCCTGTATTTGAAAATGCCCACCAAGGAAAATTCCTCGATATTTGGAGCAAATCCGGTTCTATAGTTACCGAACTTGTAGATGGTAGGCTCGTGGCCAAAAAAGTAAACGGAAAATATTTGATGTACTGGGGAGAGTTGTTCGTTAACTTGGCAACCTCAGAGAATTTGGTCGATTGGGAACCTACTGTAAAGGAAGATGGAGAACTTTTACATGTTTTTAAACCTACATTAGGTGATTTTGATAGCCACCTCACTGAGCCGGGTCCTCCAGCCCTATACACAGAAAACGGAATACTATTACTTTACAATGGGAAGAATTTGAGTGGTGAAGGTGCCAGCACAAAAGTAGCTGAAGGCACCTACTGTGGTGGACAGGTACTTTTTGACAAAAACGATCCCACAAAACTATTGAACCGATTGGACACCCCTTTTATATGTCCCGATCTACCCCATGAAATATCCGGACAATACAAAGCGGGAACTACCTTTATTGAGGGCTTGGTATATTATAAAGACAAATGGTTTCTCTATTACGGTACGGCAGATTCCATGGTGGGTCTGGCCATAAAAGAGGATTGATATGTGA
>CAXMOE010000227.1:0-3022 GCA_964194835.1 uncultured Flavobacteriaceae bacterium
TTCAAAGTTTGTTCCAGTTGAATCAGTTCGTTTTTGGGTATGCCTGCCAAAGATTTGCTTCTGTTCTGCATAATAATAGGGGGCAGCTTCAGCAATAATTCTTTTCCTTTAGGAGTAATTTCGATGATATGCCTTCTGCGGTCCTGGTCGTTCACGGATCTTGATAAATAGTGTTTATCGACCATGGTGTTGATCATACGGGTCATGGACGCGTTGTCCCTAAAAATCAACTCTGCGATTTCTTTTTGCGTTAATTCGGGATGTTTGCTAAGAAACTGCAGTACCAGGCCCTGATCAATGGTAATGTCGTTGATCTCCTGGGATATTTTTTTTTGGGAGAACTTCCTATAGGCCTTTATGGCCCTTTCAATGGTGTAAAAAACGGTTTCCGAAGGGAGGTTCAATTTCATATTATTTAGTTGGTGCAAATGTATTTGATATATCAATTAAAAAATGTTAAAAAAACTTAAAGTTACAGTTGCCCGCAACTTTATATGAGAGATCCAAATAGGGCTCGCCCTATTTGTTGACCCTATTAGCCGTTGTCCGGGACAGCGGTTTTAGTATATAGCGTATATGAAAAAATGGCATGGTAGCTTATAAGGGCACAGTAGATATAAAACGTAAACAACAAAAATCGCTGTACTATGCCGTAATATTCCATGGGATAGAGTGTAGGATTAAACATGGGGCTTAGGTTTAAAAAGATGCCCAAAATCACCAATACAAAGGTTATCAGTGAAAACCATTTAAACGATTTCCCCAATTTGTTGTTCCAGAACAGGAAAAATAACAAAGGAGAAAAATACCCCAATGTCATTAAAAGTCCGAACATATTGTGCAGGGGATGGGGAGAGGCAAAAATGCCAATTCCCAGTTCTGCCAGACCATAGATCATTACAAACAGTGCTGGGACAACTGATAATTTTTTATGTTTTGCAAAGGATCGTACCCCAATTCCAAACAGGATCAATAATATGCCGACGGTGATGGTTAGTATTTGAAATGGCACATAAAGCGGGGAACCCACTTCGCCGATCTCGCTTACCGTTTGGGAAACGTGGCTGTAATCTACCAATAGATTGCCCATAAAGGAAGTGCCTAAAATAAATAGGATCGCAACGATCCACCCCAGTGAAAGTAATTTTTTTGGTCTCATGGTTATTGGTTTATATAGAGACGATTAAAAAACACAAACGTTACAAATCAAATATGGCGCACAATGGTTTGGTTATTAAACCGCTGTTTTATTGGCTCCTTGACCCCTCAAAATACTATTGGACGTCCTATTCCACGTGGGTCATAGTGGTTGAAATTGATTGGTTCAATTGGGTTTCTTGTATTTCTTATTTCTTTCGCCCTGGATCGTTCCCTTCCAGTTCAGGCCAAAGGCAAAATCGTATACGTTGCCCTCAGAATCGGTATGTGGAATCATATCAAAAGGAATGTCCTCCTTCTGCATTTCTACCGTATTCATTTCAGCTGGAATTTGTAAGGGCAAGAGGGCTGTTGGTTCATATTTCCCGGAAATTACCTCAAGAATGGCTTGGTCCTGTACCCTAAAATTGACCACCAAGGCGTCTATTTCCTGCTCAAATTCATTTACGACCGTAGGATTTGTCAATTTTAAAATGACAATTACAGGCTTCCCCGCCATTTCTTTTTTGGTCTTCAAGACCAAATCCAGATCGGTACTGTTCTTTACTTGTACTGTTTTGTTTTTATACGTTCGGTTAAGGACATCGGTTTCCCGTGGATCACCTGCCAAACTGGGATCACGGGCTTCGGTGGCCTTGTATTCGCCGTATTGTAGACTTATTGGCAAGAAACCATTCCCACCTTTTTTGGCATCTTCTTCACTATACCCTCCTGTGCGGCCATTTTCAGGGCTATGTATCACAACCAGGGCCAAATCTGCTTCTTCAGGGTTTTCGGTCACCTTAAAAAATTGGCCCGCCAATTTTGGGTCTATGGGGTCTTCCCACCCTCCGGGAGTGCCAGGGCCGAAAAAACCTCTGCTTGCCGGAGCGTATCTTTTGGGGATATAAACAGTTTGTTGCTTTTGAACGGGCAGCACATTTTTTTTGTTTTTGAGCAGGACCACAGATTTTAACTGTGCCTCATATCCTGCTTTCATAAATTCGGGATTTCCGACAATGGATTTGGTCTCGGCAATATCCAAATATGGATTCTCGAACAAGCCCACTCTAAAGATGTTTTTAAGAAGTCTGACGGCAGATTGTTCAAATCGGGCACGTATACCCTCTTCCCCAAATTCTTTTACCCCCATTTGGTAAGCTTCGATCACGGGCTCGGCATCGTTATTTCCCCCGAACTGATCGCAGCCGGCCATTAATATCTTATAATGCCTTTCGGCTACGGTTAATTGTTCAACGCCCCAGGGTGTCCTGCCAAAAGATGCCATGCCTGCATCTTCCCTGGTAACCCCCCAATCTGTACATACTACTCCATCAAAACCATATTTGCCCCTCAACTGATCGTTGATAAAATAACTACTGAATGTATTTCCCACATTTTCACCATTGGGATCTTGTTGGAATGAAATAGTATAATAGGGCATGATTGCGCTTGCCATTTTTGTACCTCCTTTTAAGGCAAGGACGCCTTCAATAAAGGGCTTCATATGTATCTGTAAATTGGCACCGGGAAATACTGCATATTTTCCAAACCCGTAGTGGGCGTCCCTTCCCCCTTCTCCGGTACCACCACCAGGCCAGTGTTTGGCCATGGCATTGACACTTTCATAGCCCCATCCTCCGAAAATTTCCTTCCCTGGGGAGGAGGTCTGAAAACCATCGACATATGCTCTAGCCATATCTGTGGATAATTCGGGACTACTACCAAAAGTACCGTTAAACCGATACCATCGTGGGTCTGATGCCAGGTCTATCTGGGGAGAAAGGGCGGTGGTCAATCCAAGTGCACGGTATTCCAAAGATGCGATTTCGCCAAATTTTCTAACCACTTCAGGATCAAAACTAGCGGCCATTCCAATAGATCC
>CAXMOE010000227.1:3032-3322 GCA_964194835.1 uncultured Flavobacteriaceae bacterium
ATGCTTCATTGGCCTTTGCTTCATGTCTGGGGTCTGTACTGTTATTGGCTGGTATGCCCAGTCCCAGTCCCTCTACTAATGCCTGCGCATTGTTGTTCCATATAGCGACCACTTCAGGGCTCTCCACGTTGGTAATAAGTACATGTCTCAGGTTGTCATTGCTTAAAAACTCGATTTGCTGGTCGGTAAGGTCCGAGGGTTTTGCCCCACTCTCTTCGAATGATTTACCCTCATAGGTTCCCCCTCCTCTAAATCCGCCTCCAGGTATGCGCTGATGACCACTGTACAAC
>CAXMOE010000228.1:0-240 GCA_964194835.1 uncultured Flavobacteriaceae bacterium
TCACCTCTTTAGTTTGAGCATCTTTACGCTCTTCCAAAGTCACATCATCAAAACTTCTTATAATTCCTGTAACTAAAGGATATCTCAATCGGACTAGCATTTGGTGTAATGTTGGATCTTGTTCTTTAGCGTCGTGCACCAAAAGGTCTTCTTGTTCTATTCCGTTTTCATCAATAGTGACCACTTCTAATTTTAATCTATTTAATACCAAACCTTTATTGCGTTCTTTTCCAAAAATCA
>CAXMOE010000228.1:405-3310 GCA_964194835.1 uncultured Flavobacteriaceae bacterium
GCAATTGTTTATCTTCTCTTACCTTTTTGTCTGTAAATTCATCAAAACAACCATCATTAAAAATCGGGCAGTTTTGTAATACTTCTATTAAAGATGTACCCTTAAATTTTTCGCAATCAATAAAAATCTGTGTCATTTCTTTAGGAGTATTGCCTCCTATTCTTGCAAAGAATCGTGCTTGTGCTCCTATTGCTAATTCCCCAGGAGAAAATGGAGGTTGTGTGTTTCCGTAAGGCGATGATTTTGTTTTTAACCCAACCGTTGAAGTTGGCGAGAACTGCCCTTTGGTTAAGCCATAAATTTCATTGTTGAATAATATGATATTTAAGTTTACATTTCTCCGCAATACATGAATAAAATGGTTCCCACCAATTGCCATCGAATCGCCATCACCTGTTATTACCCATACACTTAAGTTGGGGTTTGCCAATTTAACTCCTGTTGCAATTGCTGGTGCTCTCCCATGGATGCTGTGCATCCCATAAGTATCCATATAATATGGAAACCGTGATGAACACCCAATACCTGAAATGAATACCACATCCTCTTTATTAACTCCCATTTCAGGAAGTGCTTTTTGCATGGCACGTAAAATAACATAGTCATCACAACCTGGACACCATCTTACTTCTTGGTCACTTGCAAAATCTTTATATGTATATTTTTTTTCAGCTGTTGTTTCCATAATTATTTTACTAGTTGTTTAAATTTTTCAATCAACTCGCTATTGCCAAATGGAAGGCCTTGAATCTTATTAAATTGAAAGAATTCAAAACCATTAAAGTTCATTTTTAATACTTTGGCAAACTGACCAGTATTTAATTCGCACACGACAATTTTTTTAAATCTTTTTAGAACTTCCTTTGTGTTTTTTGGTAGCGGATTTATATAATTAAAATGCGCTAACCCAATATTAGTATAACCTTGTTCATTCATTTGTTTTCCCGCTGAATATAATGAGCCGTAAGTTCCACCCCAACCTACTACCAATAAATCCCCAGAATCAGTAAATTCAGTTTTTTGCTCAGGAATATAATTTTGAACCCGTTTTATTTTTTCGGCCCTGATGTTGACCATATACTCATGATTTTCAGGGATATAGGATACATTTCCGGAAATACGGTCTTTTTCCAGTCCACCAACTCTATGTTCCAAACCAGGGGTTCCCGGGATAGGCCATTTCCTTGCAAGTGTATTTTCATCCCTATCATAGGGATGCCATTTCCCATTTGCTTCTTTAATAATATTATTCTTAATTTCTGGCATTTCGGCAACCGTTTTAATTTTCCATGGTGCCGAACCGGTCGCTATGTATCCGTCAGACAACAAAATCACTGGAGTCATGTGCTCAATCGTAAGTTTGGCTGCTTCGTAGGCAAAATTAAAACAGTTCGCTGGGGTGCTCGCAGCTATAACAATTACTGGACTTTCGCCATTTCTTCCATATAGAGCCTGCAGTAGATCGGACTGCTCTGTTTTTGTTGGCAACCCTGTTGAAGGCCCACCACGTTGCACATTTACCACAACCAATGGCATCTCAATGATCATGGCCAGGCCGATGGCCTCACCTTTTAAAGCCAAACCAGGGCCAGAAGTTGTGGTTATGGCTAAGTCGCCAGCAAAAGATGCTCCAATCGCCGAAGTAATACCGGCAATTTCATCTTCCGCTTGAAGCGTTTTAACCCCAAAATGTTTGTGCTTTACCAATTCGTGAAGGATATCGGATGCAGGGGTAATAGGGTATGAGCCTAAATAAAGATCCAATCCGGATTTTTCCGCCGCAGCCAAAAATCCCCAGGCAGTAGCTGTATTTCCCATAATAATCCTGTAGGTGCCTGAAGCCATTTTTGCAGGAGCAATGGTATATGCATTTGGGATGAGTTCCAAGGTCTCAGCGAAGTAATACCCAGTATTTAATACTTTGGTGTTAGCTTTTATAAGCTGAGGTTTGGATTTAAATTTTTTGTTAAAAAAAGCGATGGTATGCTCCGGAGAGCGGTCATACATCCAGTATACCATACCCAATGAAAACATATTTTTACTTCTGGTAATGCTTTTATTGTCCAGGCCTTCCACATCTTTTAAAGCTTCCTTGGTTAAAGATGTCATCGCTACTTCAATAACCCGGTAGTTTTCCAAACTTCCGTCTTCCAGAGGATTGGACTCGTATTCTGCTTTTTCTAAATTCTTTTTTGAAAAGGAATCCCTATCGACTATAATTGTATGACCAGGTTTAACAGCATGCAAGTTGGTTTTTAAACCGGCTGGGTTCATAGCAACCAACAAATCAACGTTATCACCGGGGGTACTAATCTCAATACTGCCGATATGGACCTGAAAACCCGATACGCCATATAAACTTCCTTGTGGAGCCCTTATTTCAGCTGGATAGTTGGGGAAAGTAGCTATGTCATTTCCAAACATGGCAGAAGTATCCGAAAATTGGGTTCCGGTTAATTGCATTCCGTCACCAGAATCACCAACAAACCGAATTATAACCGCCTCCAGAACTTCTGGTTGATGTTTAGTTGTAGTTGTGACCATAACCTCTATTTATTTGAAATAATTACTTAAATTTATCAAAATTTGACTATAATGTACATATAAATGACAAATATAAATTCACAATTAACTTTGAAATAGGACTTTTGTGGTATAACAAGAACTTTATTTTTACAATTAATTTTCATAAATACAGATTGATATGGCTATTATAATAACAGATGAATGTATTAACTGTGATGCTTGTGTTTCTGAATGTCCGAACAATGCAATTTACGAACCTGATGAATCATGGGCTTATTCAGACGAAACGTCATTATCGGGAAGCGTAACAACACCTGATGGAAGAGAAGTTGATGCCGATGCGGAAAACGAGCCGGTTTCTGATGAATTTTATTTTATT
>CAXMOE010000229.1:0-3301 GCA_964194835.1 uncultured Flavobacteriaceae bacterium
CTAGGGAAGACCTGTCCAATTTAAATGGTTACTGGGAAATTGAAAAAGTAACTTTCCCAGACGGTAGTACCAAGGAATACATGGTAAATCTCACAGTAGATTATATTGAAATTGATGGATTAAAAGGTTATCGAAAAAAAGTACAGCCAACGTTTAATGGCACCTACACAACTACCAACGATGCAGCCTTTTTTGAGGTTCTTGAAAATGAGGGCATTTTTGAAATATATTACAAAAATGAATTGAGCGAATGGAAAGAACAATTGGTGGACCTATCAGAAATTAATTTTTCTGTGGTAAATAATGAAAACATCACATATACCTACAAAAGGTATCAACCTATTAATCCAAAGGACTAATGGCAAAAAGAAAAAACAGTAATCTACCCCTAAATGAAGCCCTCCAAGAATTCATAAAAGAAAACAGATTGCAAAAAGGAATGGATAAGGTTAATGCAAGAGAGGCATGGAAAAATTTAATGGGCAATGGGGTCAACAACTACACAACTGCAATTGAATTGAGAGCCAATACACTTTTTGTTTCCTTATCTTCTTCTGTTCTTCGGGAAGAATTAAGTCATGGCAAGTCAAAAATAATAAGCATGTTAAACGAGGAATTGGGGAAGGAACTGGTAAAGAAATTAGTGCTTCGCTAAAAACTAAAACATAAAAAAGCCGCCTTTATAGGCGGCTTTTTCAAAAACTTATCGATATTTTCTAATAAACTTCTCTTCCAGAAAAATGAAAAGCTCCTTCAATGGCAGCATTTTCATCACTATCGGATCCATGAACAGCATTTTCCCCAATAGAAGCAGCAAATAATTTACGAATGGTACCTTCTGCAGCTTCTGCAGGATTGGTTGCTCCAATCAATGCCCGAAAATCATCAACAGCATTTTCTTTCTCCAAGATTAAAGGTACAATAGGGCCTCTGGTCATAAATTCTACCAACTCACCAAAAAATGGACGCTCTTTATGTATAGCATAAAACTCCCGAGCATCCCTTCTGCTCAATTGGGTATATTTCATCGCAACAATCTTAAACCCGGCTGATGTAATTTTTTCCAAAATGGCACCAATGTGTCCATTTTCCACCGCATCGGGCTTAATCATAGTAAATGTTCTGTTTATGGTCATTCTCTAAAATTTTGCGCAAAAATACGTTTTATTCATAAACCGACAAGACTTAATTGAATAGTTGTGTTCGAGAAATCTGCTTAGCGCGAATTTCTTCTATTTTTTACTCACAAAATAGACTTCCAAGACTAAAGAATATCTTATAATATTGTATATTTGCGCGCATGAATTTAAAGGAAATTAAAGCCACTACAGCACTACTCTCCAAACCACAAAAAATTGTGATAGTGCCCCATAAAAATCCGGATGGCGATGCCATTGGCTCAACAGTGGGATTATGGCATTATCTTAAAAATTTAGGGCAGGAAGCAACCGTTATATCTCCCAACGATTATCCCAAATTTTTAAAGTGGATCCCGGGTAATGAATTTATTCTAAATTTTGAAAAAGAAAATGCAGAATCCCGGAATTTGATCAGAGAAGCTACCATAATCTTTACACTGGACTTTAATCATCTGGGGAGAATTGGGCAAATGCAGCCCCTCTTGGAAGATACTGACGCTGCTCTAATTATGATTGATCATCATCATGCACCAGAAAATTATGCCCAAATCACCTATTCTGATTCACGGATGAGTTCTACCTGTGAAATGGTCTATAATTTTATAGAATTCTTGGGTGATGTCGATAAAATTACTCCTGAAATTGCCAATTGTTTATACTCAGGTATTATGACCGACACCGGTTCTTTTAAGTATATATGTACAACAAGCCGTACACACAGGATAATTGCCAATCTTATTGATAAAGGAGCAAATAATACAGAAATTCACAATAAAATTTTTGACACCAATACCCCAAGTAGATTGCACCTTTTGGGATGTGCATTAAAGAACATGATCATCTTGCCCGAATTTCGGACGGCCTATATTACATTGAGCCAAGATGAATTGGACGAAAACAAATTTAAAAAAGGGGACACCGAGGGCTTCGTAAACTATGGTCTAACCTTAGATGGAATCTGCTTTGCCGTAATTTTTATTGAAAACAGGGAGGAAAATATTATAAAGATTTCATTTCGATCGGAAGGCAACTTTTCGGTAAACGAATTTGCAAGAAAACATTTTCAAGGTGGGGGGCATACTAATGCAGCAGGTGGTAAAAGCGAAGTATACTTAGAGGAAACCATTAATTATTTTGTTTCCGTATTGGACACGTATAAAGATAGTTTGAACGCATGAGGTATTTTTTATCCCTTTTAATTGTAATCAGTCTTGTAGGCTGTGCAGAACCGGAACCACGCAAACCCGTAAAAGTAAAATCCGGTAGTTTTATCCAGAATTCTGTGGAACGTAACCTGGAACTCTTGGCGCAAGAGGAAAAAGTAATCCAGGAACATATAGCAAAAGATTCATTACAGAGCTATCTAACCAGTGCCACAGGCTCTTGGTATTATTATGAAACCAAAATTGAAGAAGGGGACTACCTTCCACAACCTGATGATTTGGTAATATTGACCTATAATGTACTAAGCCTTCAAAAAGACACGATCTACTCAAAAGAAGATATCGGAATAATCAAGTATAAAGTGGACAAACAGGAAATGTTCCCAGGACTTCGCAACAGTGTTAAGCTGCTTAAGGAGGGAGAGACCGCTATATTTCTTTTCCCGTCATCCATGGCCTTCGGCTATCATGGGGATAATAATAAAATTGAACCTAACCAACCTATAATGTCGTCCATTTCCATTTTAAAAATAGAAAAACAAAAAGAAAGTATTCTTAATTAAATTAGTATAAAATGAAAAAAGCATATTTATTATTTTTAACAATTACCCTAGCCTTGTCAAGTTGTAAATCCAGCAAACGTGCAGATTTAGGCGACGGACTATTTGCGGATATCCAGACTAGTAAAGGAGACATCATTGTAAAACTGGAACTCGAAAAAACACCAGTAACCGTTGCGAACTTTGTATCCTTGGCCGAAGGTGAAAGTCCGTTTGTGAGTGATAGCTTAAAAGGAAAGAATTATTACGATGGGATTATTTTCCATAGAGTCATTAAGGACTTTATGATACAAGGTGGGGATCCTACCGGAACGGGAAGCGGAAATCCTGGATATAAATTTAAAGATGAATTTGATGGGTCATTATCCCATTATAAAGCTGGAATATTGTCGATGGCGAATGCAGGACCTACCACCAACGGAAGTCAGTTTTTTATTAC
>CAXMOE010000230.1:0-377 GCA_964194835.1 uncultured Flavobacteriaceae bacterium
TGTGAGTTGCCAATGCAAATTGGCTCTGGGCACACCCAGTTCATCCCTTTCATTTCCTAGGGTAGTGCGCGAATACGGATTGGGTGCCTGTTCAATTCGGGTATCTAATTGAAAAGCTCGTGAAATGTTTCCGTCGTTTTCTTTTCTTCCCTTTTCCCAACCTTCCCCCCAACTTTTGAACATGTTATCTGCAGCTTTTCTGGGATCTTCGTCTTGCCAAGTTTCCATACGTGGCTTCATATTCCTTGCCATACTTAAGGGAACCAGGGAAGCCGTGCCATTAAGTATTTTATGTTGGATCTGTATCTTTTCCGTAATTGCCAATTCCGCCTTGGCTTTGTCGCTCCATGAATACAACTCGCTAGCGAACGATTTTA
>CAXMOE010000230.1:387-2782 GCA_964194835.1 uncultured Flavobacteriaceae bacterium
CATAAAATAACGTCCCACATTATCGTTGTCATTACCCAAACCCTTTTTTGCCTGTGTAGTGGAGGCCAATAACAGCCTTGCATTTTGAATGGTACCACATGCCATGATAAATTGCTTTGCCCTTACTCTATGAGTCTTGCCTGTATGGTTTTTAACAATTATTTCTTTAACTGAAGATACATCTTCATTGGCTGAAATATTTACCGCATTGGCATAGGTATACAAATGAATGTTCTTGGCATTTACAATTGTCTCCTGATACAACGGACCAAAACGGGCATGGCTAATTTGCCACATCTTATTCCATACAATATTTTCATCCAAGGGAAATGCATTAAAGTTGGGTATTTCATTTTTCCAATAGTCGTAATCGTAGTTGTAAGGCCCTAACTCTAATATTTTGTGTGCCCGTGCATAAAATGGATCCAGTTCTTTTCTGTTAATGGGCCATCCGCTATGGGGAACATAATCGCGCTGCATAAAATCTATTTCGTCAAACGGGGAACACATTCCTGCCCAATGGCCCGTTGTTCCGCCAAAATAGCGCAATCTAGTAGATTGAAGAGGGAAGTATTTTTGTCCAGTGCCTTTTCCCTTGTTCAGCTCCTGAACCTGCTGATCGTATTCAAAACCGCCACCTTCCAACAGTATTACCTTATAGGGAGTATCTATCCAGTTTAGCGCTATGCTTATTCCAGCTGTTCCTGCCCCTATAATACAGATATCGCCTTCAATGAGCGAGTTGTTATCCAAATTTCTTGCGTCAATATGCATAGCTGGTCAGTTAGGCACATTATTTATTGAGAAAAGGGCACACTGCCGTGCTTCGGTAACGGATAGGATCCAACCATCCAACTGTATGGTGTTTTCAGTTTCAAAATCGCTTGTTATTCTTTTTTTTAAGGCAGTAATTGCGCTAACCTCATCTTGGGTGTCATCCAATAGAAATTTCACCAGAGATTGTTCACTATCCTCCTCGGGAATTTGTTTACGGTAATTAAAGCCAATTTCCATAATTGTTGCCGAATCCCATATATAGGATAGGGATTCGGGTATCGCCATTGAACCGTCTTGTTTTTGGTCATAATAACGCAAGTACCAATAAGATGCTCCAATAACTGCAGTCCCCGCAGCAGTTAAAACAATAAAGTTCCGTCTTTTCATTGGTTATCAATTATTTATTGATATCGTCTTATTGGTAAATGAGCACGAACAATAGGAATCATAATACCTAGATCAAGCACATTCACGGGGGAAGATCATCCAATTTAGAAAATACGCAGCAAACGCCATGTGTAAAAGCAAATAAATATTGGATTTTCATGCTTAATGTGTGCTTTTTAGGCATGTATTTCTTCGGGGATAGGAACTATTGTGGGTTTTCGTAAAAAAGTCTAATCCAAATGTCCGCAAAATTCTTTGAAGTTTTCCACTTGCCTAGGATGTACCTAGAAATACGGATGAATTAAGCAACAATTGTCTTGAGTAACCATACTATTTTTTTAATGAGCTAACACGATAAGGTACAATAAGTTAGCAGCTTAATAAAATTTTAAACTGAAAAATAGAGATCCTTATATATGTAGTCCAACTTTTTTGCAGAAACATTATTCGAAGCTGTGTTTACCCAACCCCAACATCTAATTTGTAATTGAATTTCACATAAAGTTCCTTTTTTAATATCTATCAATAAATTCGTATATTCATATGCTACATGATACTGATCGTTAACTAATATTTCTGCAATGCTACAAATCAAATCACTTTCCAAACAATCTATTCCCAAGGCATTAATTAGGGCAAAACACTATCGTCTGCTAAATGAACCTTGGCAGGCAGAAAGTATTTGCAGGGATGTACTTACAATTGAGCCAACACACCAACTGGCCATATTATTACTGGTTTTGTCAATAAGCGATCAATTTGGTTCTGATAAGGGTGCTTCCGAATCTGAAGCCAAAGAAATGTGTGATCAGTTAACAAGCGAGTATGAACAAAAGTATTATCAGGGTATTATTGCCGAACGATCGGGCATGGCTGCCTTAAATAGATCCACACCCCGGGCCAGTTACATTGCCTATGATTATTACCGAAATGCCATGGATTTTTATGATGAGGCCCAAAAGGTGCAGCCCAAAGATAATCCGGATACCGTATTGCGGTGGAATGCCTGTCTAAGGGCAATTCAAAAGTTTAAATTGGAGCCTTCCCATGATGAAGATCGGGTTTACCCATTTTAGGATGTATGCTTTCTGACTTTTTCGGCCACTACACAGCTTCCATTATTGCCAGATTAAAATGGTTCGATTTTATATTAGGTGTCGAAAGTGCAAATGAAAACCTAAAATAATCTTTGTTTTTGTAATACTTCTAAGGTTTAATGGGAGGAAGTTTC
>CAXMOE010000230.1:2792-3298 GCA_964194835.1 uncultured Flavobacteriaceae bacterium
GTTTCTTTTTTCGCTCACCAAATACTTTACGCACAAAAATGGTCACGGGATCATAATATCGATCTACCACACGCTCCTTGAGTGGGATAATTCCGTTATCGGTAAGGTTAATATGCTCAGGGCAAACATCGGTGCAACAACGGGTAATGTTACACATGCCGGAACCAAATTCATTTTTGAGTTCTGGGATTCTATCCTCTATATCCAACGGGTGCATTTCCAGACTGGCCACCCGGATCATAAATCTAGGCCCTACAAATTTGTCTTTTTTATCATGATCTCGCAGAATGTGACATACATTTTGGCATAAATAGCATTCAATACATTTTCGAAATTCCTGTACACGTTCAACGTCCTCCTGGTACATTACATATCCCTTGTCGGTTTTTGCCTCGGGAGCCAATTTAACAGGTTTAATTCTCTTATTTTGAATGTAGTTCCAGGAAACATCGGTCACCAGATCTTTTATTACAGGAAAGGTTTTTAAGGGAGTTACGGTAATTGTT
>CAXMOE010000231.1:0-3214 GCA_964194835.1 uncultured Flavobacteriaceae bacterium
TAATTGTCCGGATTGTCGCGCAATAACGGAACCATGGAAGAGAGCATGGTTTTTGTCTTCTTTAAGGCCTCTTTGTCATAGTTAATATGTCCCAACTTCAACAAGTTATGTGCCATGACTGCATTGGGTGAGGGCAATACACCATCGTTTGTCTTAATAATTTTTGAAATGAGTTCATCGCTTTTATTGTAACGGTACATTCCAGAGGAAACGTCACTAAAATTGATTACCACGGTTTCGTTCAGTTTTTGGGCAAATTCCAAATAGTTGTGATCCATGGTAATACTGTACAGGTTCAAGGATGCACTAGCAAGAAATGCATAGTCCTCCAGAAAACCGTCAATATGCTTACCCCCCTTTTTATAGGAATGGATCAACTGACCATCCTGATAGCTTTCCGATTGGATAAATTGATAAATTTCTTCTGCCTTCTCCAAATAATCTTCTTGTCCAAATGTGGTATAAGCATCTAAAAACCCGTTCATCAATAATGCATTCCAAGAAGTAATGATCTTATCGTCTACATTCGGACGCACCCGTTGCTGTCTATATGATAATAGCAACTGCTTCCAAGTTGATTTATGAGAATTTAAATCTGTAGTTGATATTGAGTTTTGGCTTGCAAACGCTACATCATCCATGGATTTGTACAATACATATTTTCCGTTCTCCCAAGCTTTGTCCGGACTGATCTGGAAATAGGCAGAAAATAGCGCGAACTCTTCATTTAGCACCGATTTTAGTTCTTCTTGCGTCCAAACATAGTACTTGCCTTCCTCGCCCTCACTATCCGCATCCAAGGCCGCATAGTAGCCCCCTGCCGGATTTTTCATTTCACGTTCCACAAAATCGATGGTCCCCAAAACAACCTCCCTGTAATTGGGATCCTTAAATACTTTATAGGCCTTAGAATATAAACTTATCACCTGGGCATTATCATATAGCATTTTTTCAAAATGGGGTACCTTCCATTTACTATCCGTGCTATATCTAAAGAAACCACCTCCAATATGGTCATAAATACCCCCCAAGGACATTTTGTCCAACGTATTCTTTACATGTTCGTTAACTGATTCATCCCCTGTTAGAATCGCATAATCCAAGAGAAAATCAAGGTTGCTGGGAACCATAAATTTTTGTATTCCCTGGTTTCCTCCCCATTCCAAATCCCAATAGGGTCTCCATTGTTCAACACCTTCCTGAACTACATCTTTACTAAGGTTTTCAAAATCGGTCGAAGGCTGTATTAGATTTACTTCGGCTATTCCCTTGGCCACCATATCTGCATATTCGTTGGCCTTTATGGGATCTTCTTTGTATTTGCTGCTTACTTGGGTTAAAACTTGGTTCCATTGCTCCTTCGTATGGTATGTACCTCCATATATTGGTTTCCCATTGGGCAATACAATTACGTTTAACGGCCATCCACCCTTACCTTTGAGTAATTGTAAGGCGGTCATATATACCTGGTCCACATCGGGCCGTTCTTCCCGATCCACTTTGATACTGATGAAGTTCTCGTTCATCATTTTTGCAATCTCCTTATCTTCAAAAGTTTCCTCCTCCATAACGTGACACCAGTGACAAGAAGAATAGCCAATACTCACAAGCACCAATTTATTGGTCTTTTTGGCCTCCTCCAGAGCTTCTTGACTCCACGGTCTCCAATCTACCGGATTATGGGCATGCTGTAGTAAATAAGGACTGGTTTCGTTGATCAGTGCGTTTGTATATTCATGTTGGGTTTGCTGTTGATTAGCCTCTTTGCATGAAACCAACAAGATCAAAGTCAATAAAAAGATACTTGGAATGGATAATCTAACGGGACGGTTATAAAACATAGATTTACATGCTAACATAAGGGGCTAAAGTACTATAATAAGTTACATTAATGTGTTAAGGAAATTATATAGTAGTCCCTATAAGGCAACAGGCCAATTTACTTGAAAAGTGTTATTAAAATAATCAATCTATAAATATCTTCAGATATTGCTCCTATCACATCACTATGGTCTTTCCAGGGACCGGGATATTATATAATCCATTTTCATTGGGCATTACGGGAGGTGTTGAATCCCAATCCAAATTATCTGGAGCCAAAACCAATTCAGATTTCATGGCCTCTTCCCAACCGATAACTTTTCCGGAATAAGTGGCCATTCTACCCATGATCGCGGTCATGGTGCTTTTCGCCCCATTTTCTGCATCGGTTATAACTCCGTTGCTTCTAATGGACGCAAACAGTCTATCGTGTTCCACTTGATATGGATTGGGATCTTCTTTACCCCTATACTTAAAGACATTTTCACCCTGCAAATCTTTAATATAAGCTGTGCCTGCATCATTGGTAACTACAGATCCCTTAGTTCCCTGAAAAACCTCACCTACCTTGTTCATTGTTCCGGGTTGATGTCTACATTGGCTAGCAATTACGGCTCCACTGGGATAGGTAAACTCTACGAAATGGTGATCAAATATTTCTCCATGATCTTTTCCTGTCCGTACTTGCCTACCTCCCATTCCCTGCGCTGAAATCGGATATTCTCCAACAAACCAATTGGCCACATCTATGTTATGGATATGCTGTTCCAAAATATGGTCCCCACACAACCAGTTAAAATAATACCAATTTCTCATTTGGTATTCCAATTCGGTCTGACCAGCTTGTCTTTCACGAACCCATACCCCACTACTATTCCAATATACTTGTCCGGAAACTATTTTGCCAATTTTATCTTCCCTGATCTGGTTAACAATTTCTATATAATTCTTTTGATAGTGCCTTTGCAATCCTACCACTACATTTAACTTTTTCTCCTTGGCCAGTTTCGCGGTTGCCAATACCTTTCGTATTCCCGGAACGTCCGTAGCTACAGGTTTTTCCATAAAAACATGTTTACCTGCATTAATGGCGTATTCAAAATGTTGGGGTCTAAATCCTGGAGGGGTAGTTAAAATTACTACGTCGGCCAAATCTATGGCCTTTTTCGCGGCATCAAAACCTACAAATTGGTTTTTATCTTTTACTTTTACTTTTTTAGTGCCTTCAAACTCTTTTAAAAGATGACCTAAGCTATCTTTTAGCCTATCTTCAAAAGCATCGGCCATTGCAACTAGCGTTACATTTTCATCTGCTTTCAAAGCTTGGCTCGCGGCACCTGTACCCCTGCCCCCACAACCAATAAGTGCAATTTTAAGATTTTTGTCGTTGGCG
>CAXMOE010000232.1:0-3149 GCA_964194835.1 uncultured Flavobacteriaceae bacterium
TTCTTTTTTAAATGCATCAAATAGTTTCGCAATTGCATGGCACCCACACTAAACCCGGCTGCCTGATTGTTTAAATAGGATTCCCCGAACAGTACTTTCCCCTCCAATTCTTCAACAATTTCCCGGATCGAAGGATTGGCCAATCTATGATTCATGGGAATGACACTTACAAGCACCTGGGGAGGTAAATTTTCCAGCAATGTGGATGCGACAAGCGTTATATTCTCTGATTGCACCTTATTGGCGATAACCGATAACACTTCCACTGAATTTTCTTTAAAAGAGTCGTAGGCAATATGCAAATTGCCAATAAGCTCTTCCAGGGTCTTTCCTAGACCAGCGGCAATAATGATTGCCGGAATACCAAGATTTTTTGCAATCAGTACATTAATATCCCATTCAATAATGGCCCCTTCCCCTTCAAAACTGGTGCCTTCCACCAAAACAAAGTCAAAACGATCCTCTACTGTCTTATATTTCTCTATTACATTGCTTATAATCTCATCTTCCTTGCCTTGATTTTTTTTGAGAATTACCTGACTTCGGGTATAGGCGTATGCATCCTCATATTTTAAATTGAGATCAAAATAAGAGATCATTGTATTGATATGATTGTCCTTTTTCCCCGATTTATAATCATCAATTATGGGCCTGAAATAGCCTACTTTAGCCGCTTTTCCCAGTAACATATGCATTAATCCCAGAGAAACGATCGATTTACCGCTATTGGCTCCGGTGGTTGCGATATAAATGGCTTTACTCATTTGCGTGAAGAAATTTTAACTACGAATTTATGTGATTTATTCTTAAAGTGGCAAAAGTAAAACGGCGGATGTTCTCGAATTATGACATTAATCAGTTATAAGGTCATAAACAGATTTATTTTTAGCCAATTCCAAGGGCGCTCACTATAAATTGAGGACAATTCCGTCCCAGGACTGACCTGAATGGGCTTTAAAATATTTCCCTATCTTTAATACTCCCCCATAATATATTTATAACACCAAAGAAACATGTTAAACTTATCCCTTGTTCTAGAGGAAAGTGCTAAACGATACCCAAATAAAACGGCTTTTACCTTTATGGATACTAGTCTTAGTTTTTCCCAAATAAATGCTGCCAGCAACAAGATTGCAAATGGTTTAAGGGCAAATGGAATTAAGGTGGGCGATAAGGTGGCATTAAGTTGCTTTAATCTACTTGAGTTTCCAATTGTTTATTACGGTATCCTTAAGGCTGGAGCAGTAATAGTGCCCCTTAGTGTGTTGCTCAAAACGGACGAAATTGAATACCACCTGAAAGATAGTGACGCGAAAGCTTATTTCTGTTATACCGGCACCGCTGATTTACCAATGGGCCAAATGGGATATGATGCCTTCAATAGGGTCAAGGCATGTGAGCATTTTTTTATGATTATGCCAACCGCTGATATGGTTTCGTCCATACAAGGCGCTGAAAGTATGGGAGGCCTTATGGATGGACAATCTCCCCTATTTGAAACGCATCAGAGCAATGCGGATGATACCTGCGTTATTATTTATACTTCAGGCACGACCGGTCGGCCCAAGGGGGCCGAACTGACCCATGCAAACCTGATGTTCAATGCCATTTGCTCCCAAGAATTGTGCAATAGCACTTCCGAGGACATAGGGCTTATTGTACTTCCGTTGTTCCATATTTTTGGCATGACCGTATTGATGAATGCAGGGGTATACAAAGGAATTACGAGCGTTTTGCTCCCACGTTTCGATGCGGAAAACGTATTTGCCCTAATGCAAAAGCATAAGGTCAGCATTTTTGCAGGAGTCCCTACCATGTATTGGGGTTTGCTAAATTATACGGACCCAAAGTTTAATTATGAAAGTATTGCCATGAATTTGAAAACCTGTTGCTCAGGCGGTGCCTCTTTACCGGTAAAAGTGTTGGAAGAGTTTGAAAAACGATTTAAGGTTCAGGTCTTGGAAGGTTACGGAATGTCGGAAGGCTCACCTGTAGTGACCTTTAACCAGCTGAATATTGGCACAAAACCGGGTTCTGTGGGCACTCCAATCTGGGGCGTAGAGGTAAAATTGGTGGATGAACAGGGCAAAGAAGTGCCGGTTGGCACTAAAGGAGAATTGTTCTACAGGGGACATAACGTAATGAAGGGCTATTATAAAAGGCCGGAGGAAACCAAAAAGACCTTGCAAAACGGGTGGTTACATTCTGGTGACATAGCCATTAAGGATGAAGATGGCTTTTACTTTATTGTGGACAGAACTAAGGACATGATCATCAGGGGCGGACTTAATGTGTACCCCCGGGAGGTAGAGGAAGTAATGATACATCACGATTCCATTTCCTTGGTAGCGGTCATTGGTGTTCCCGATGATAAGATGGGCGAAGAGGTAAAAGCCTTTGTGGTTTTAAAAAATGGACAAACAGTTTCGGATTTAGAGATAATTAACTGGACAAAAGATCGCGTGGCAGCTTACAAATATCCAAGGCATGTGGAATTTTTGGATGCTTTGCCCATGAGTGCCACCGGAAAAATATTAAAAAAGGAATTACGGAAAAACAGCATAGTATTATAGCCACTTAAATGGAATTCCACAAAATTGATATGAACAAAACGAACGTTATATCCTCAACCATTAAGAAATACAAGTTGTTTTACATTCTTGTCGTTGTTTTATTCTTACCTATTGAACATCATGCGCAAATACAGCAACTAAAATTTAATAAAGTAACTGGTGCTAACGGGATTTCATTAGGCAAAATAAATGGGATGACCATGGATAATTATGGATTCATGTGGTTTTCAGATCAGTCCAATCGCAGTATCATTCGCTATGATGGAATTCAGATGAAGCGATACAAAAACGACCCTGCGAATCCTAATTCGTTAGGGGGTTATTATCCGGAATGTTTGTTTGCTGATTCGTCTGGTATTATCTGGATAGGTTTTTATGGACAAGGCCTTGACAGGTTTGATCCGCTAACAAATACCTTTACCCATTTTCGCCACAACAAAGAGGATCCTTCCAGTTTAAGCAGTGATATGGTTTCAACCGTACTTGTAGATCATCTCGGTAATATTTGGGTAGGAAGTGAAGGTGGGCTTGATCTACTGGATCAAAAGACAGGAACATTCAAACATTACAGACATC
>CAXMOE010000233.1:0-3064 GCA_964194835.1 uncultured Flavobacteriaceae bacterium
TAGTTTTGGATGAGTTTAAGGATGGAGCCTTTAAAATGGCCATTGCACATAAAATACCAGTAGTTCCAATTACTTTTTACGACAATAAAAAACGATTTCCCTTTACTTATTTTAGTGGTGTTCCAGGTAAGCTAAGGGTAAAAGTCCATACTTTTTTCGAAACACATGCTGATAGCGAAAAAAACAAGTCACAGTTACGGGAACAGGTGCGAAAAGTTATTTTATCAGAATTAAAAGCGCATCAAAATCATTGAAAAAGGCATTCATATGATATCATACCAATAAAGCGCCCCACTTTTACAGCAGGGCGCACCGAGTTGCCATTACAAAGGGCAATGACTACCTAACCAACTTCTTTAAAACTTAAAGTTAAGACCACTATAAATACCTATTGAAAAGGGCTGAAAACTACCTGATGTTTCAGAAAAGGTATTCAATTGATATTTAAAAACCGGTTCTAAATTCAATTGCACTTTTGGAGTAAATTTATAATTTAATCCAAAACCGAAATTAGTACTAAAGTTTACACTATTTATGTTATTGGCTTCTCCCATCTCCATTACTAAATCGCCGGACTCAAGGGTAACCGAATTATCAGCCAGAAATAGGGAACTTACCCCACCAATGATGCTTAAACCAAATTTACTGTCGATCAAGGCATAATTTAATTCCAAGGGTACCTCTAAATACCCAAATTGTTGTACCATTCTGCCATCCAATGATGGGTTTTCGGCAGCAAAATCCAAGACGGCTTCTGCATTTGGACTACTGTTGGCTTTACTTCGTACCACAAGGTTTCTTGACCTCAATGCATAGTTAATATTGTCTATCAGGTTATTGGTAGATGCTTCGAAAGAAGAGGAAAAAGCAATGTCATTGGTAGAATATCCGTAATCTACTCTATGAACTCCTGTTCGAAGACTTAATTTACTGTTTACGTTATAGGATACAGAGACCCCGTAACTAAAGTTAACATCACCGGATTTGGAATTTGAAGTAAAATTTGAATGTATTGGGGAACCCTCTCCAATTGAACTAAAATAGACCGGAGCCACGCTTGGCCCTACTGACCACTTCCCACTTGGATAATCGCTGACCTCTTTATTTTCCTGTTCTTTTTCAATTTCATCATAAATAGATTTCTTAGCATTATTGTTTTCAGTATTATGCTCGTTCTGAGCAATGCCATTTTCAGGATTGGATTTCTCTGCTGTAATTTTGTTTAGGCCTTCTTTTTTAAGAGTTATATCATCCCTATTTTTTTGAGTGTTGGGGACAACTGCAATACCCTGATCTTTATTGTCAGGCATAGCGTCTTCGCCCTTATTTTCAGTTATTTGAAGTGCGTCCTTATCTGTCTTTTTTTTATGTTCAGAGACTGTAATCCCATTTGCTTTATTTTTCAATGCTTCATCCAAACTTTTAGTTATGTTCTTTTTCCCTTCACTTTTTGGGGCTTTAACCAGTTTATTGATGTCAGCAATGTTGGCAGATTCCAAATCAGAGGGCTTTTCATCATTTATTGTTTCTGGATACTGGTTTTTCTTGTCCGATGACACCACTTTGTCGTTAGCAGGAATATTAAGTAGGTCTTCATTTTTATTTGCCTCCATTGAGGGTACTTCGGCATCTTCAATATCTGAGATTTTAACATCAGTTTCAGCAGTATCCTCTAACGGATTGATTACCATGAACAATATTGCCAACAAAGCGGCAACTCCACCCAGTTTCCACCATAAGGGTATAATTCTTCTTGATTTTTTCTTTTTATCCAAGGATGCCTCCAAGTCGCTCCAAACTTTTTCATTTGGAGATTCATCAAAGTCCTTGAACTTCTCTTGGAACAGATGATCTATATTTTTCTTGCTCATATTACTTGAATTAAGCGATGTTTATATTTTTTTTCTCAATCTTTTGTTTTAAAATCATTCTTGCTCTGGCAAGATTGGATTTTGAGGTTCCAGTTGATGTTCCTAACATTTCGCTGATTTCTTTATGGGTATATCCATCTAAAACATATAAATTAAAGGTCAGGCGGTATTTGTTTGGGAGTTCCTGTATATAGCGCAAAAGCGTGGGTAAACCAATATCAGAGTAACCGGACTTAATTTCGGTTTCCTCTGTGATGTTTTCTGAAACCACGTTTATATATTCTTCATTTCTATATTTTTGCAAAACAGTGTTTACCGTTATACGTTTCATCCAACCCTCAAAAGAACCCTTAAATTTGAATTGGTCTATTTTGTTGAAGATTGTCATGAAACTATCGTGCAGGTTATCTTCTGCCTCCACTTTATTCCGTGAGTATTTAAGACAGATACCGAACAGTATACGGGAGTATTTCCTGTATAAGTGTTCTTGTGCCTTTCTATTGCCCTTTTTACAATTCTCAATGAGCTCTTCCAGACTCAAAATTGTTGGTTAGATTATGTGTTTACTAATTGTCAGTTAAAATGCTGGTACTTTTATTTCATAATATTGAGGTTCGCCATTTTCCGACTCACCAGATAGAAACCGAAATGTATACAACCCTGAATACATTGCCATAAAATCAAAAGAAGTTTCCATTTCCTGATTTAGTTGGGTACATTCTCCCTGATTGGTATAAACACTACCAAGGGCCACAACGTTTCGTATGGAATGTTCGGCTTTTATAATATCCAACCCTTGTAATGAAGTACAGCTATCTGGCCTTACATAGGTTACATTGATCTGATAAGTTTCGTTTATCTTAAATGATTCGGGAAATTCTGCTCCAACAATTTGTAATGGAACAAAATAAAAGTTTATGCCATGATCAACTTTACATGAGCTAAAAGTTAAGATTGCCAACATAATGAACAGGAAGAAAAATAACCTCTTCATAACCATCCTAATATTTGTCCTAAAGATGTCCAATGTAAGTATTGGTTGCGTTTTAAAAAATAAAATCCCGACACTATCGGGATTTTATTTTATGCTTTTACGGTACTTATGGCCTCTTTGATCTTGGCCTCAAGTTCATCTGACAGTTCCGGATTGTCTTGTAATAACGATTTTACAGCGTCCCTGCCCTGTCCCAGTT
>CAXMOE010000234.1:0-2990 GCA_964194835.1 uncultured Flavobacteriaceae bacterium
AATAAAGAGCTTTTTCCACAACGTTTACAGTTAGAATTTGGATCGAAAGTTGCCATGTAAATTCTCTTACACTGTTGTCCTTTTTATCAATATTTCAAAATAATTGATGAAAATTAAGTCAAATTATTTCTCATCCTTCCCAAAAAATAATTTCAAATTAATTTAGAAAAAGGTAAGATGTGTTATTGTATAAAATTACCTTCTCTATGAGGAAGGCACTCTTCGCTGAGTAGTCCTGAACCCTCATCAATTATACAGCCACACTTTAACTTTACAAAAGAAGATTCTTCGAAGGGTGAATCATTCATAGTTTACTCTTGCAAAATTTGTTTAAAACCTCTTCGGACGATTTATCAGTGAAACATCCCAAATCTTGCTTTTTGGATTCCTACCTTCCCAAAAAATAATTTCAACAACAACTATTTTTAAAAATTAGAAAAAAGAAGAAGGGATTCTGGATTGCCTAAATGAGATTATTTAGAGTTCTTTCTTCGTGTTACCCAGCCTTTCTTGGCGGCTTGGGATTTGGATGATGCCTTCTTTTTTGCAGTTGTACGTTTTGCAGTAGTCTTTTTGGTTGTTTTCTTTGTAGTTGCCATTTTTAAAAAAGAAAACAACATTGTATTTGATTATGGCATGACAAAAAATATTGGTAATGAGAATAAAAGAAATATGTCACATCCTTCCCAAAAAATAATTTGTAACATGCTATTCTAATTTTGTTCTTCTATTCCCATTAAAGTAAGCGTGGATCTAACATATGGAATTTTTCGGATATTCCAAATAATAGTTTCTCGAATCTTTTCTTGTTCAATGTTTTCTACTTTTGAGATTATGTCGTACGCTCCAAATGTTCCCTGTACCTCCTTGACGGATTCAAAATGCTTAAGATTCTCAATAACTGCTTCTTCAAATCCCAAATCACAAGTTATCAATACATAAGCAATTGCCATTTAACTAGAAAATTTTGGATTAAAAATTATTTAAGAAAAACCCTTTGAATCCTTAACAATCAATTAAATTTATTATGAAAATTAAACATTTAGATATATTTCAATTCTCATCCTTCCCAAAAAATAATTACGATTCAGACACCCTTGTGATTGTTAAAGAATCTTACTAACACAAATAAATATTATTAATTTTTTTATGGCTTTATGAGTCAACTTCGTGAATGTCCAAACTGCCTAAAATACAATGTAGGTATCAATTTAGAAGAAAAAGATGACTCGATGGTTTGTCCAGTATGTGAGTCGGTTTTTGGAAAACCTAAAAAAATCCCTCCCAAAAAATAATTTCAAACTAACCTATTATAGGAAAACAATTCGATACCACTCAGAGTCTCTCATTACCAAAAAACAATTCAAGTTTTTGTGTAAAAAGTAAATCTTTTGTAAAGAAAATTGATTATCAAAGATTAAAATTCACTTTTTTGATGCGGTGTTATGAGACCGGGGAAGTGAAACCCCAACAGTAAGACGTCTGCTGTATGAGGAGTAATCATTATCTTCCCTGCCTCATTTTTATTACCACATACTAAAAAATAAATGATTTTTTCAATTCTCATCCTTCCCAAAAAATAATTTCAAATTAATTTAGGAAAATAAAAAGAAAAGAGGTCTAATCGACTTTTGTTTTAGGCATGCCCCACTTAAGGGCAAATTCTTCTTTGGTAATTGGGATTAAAGATTTACACTTTAGACATCTACGTGTTTTATTGGTCTTAGAATATCTCCAAAGATGAGCTTCACTTTTTTGATGACAGTTCATGCATTTCTAGATTATAAAGGGAATTAAGGGTATGGATGGAAATTAAAACTTCTTTCAAATACCATAAGTAATTCTCATCCTTCCCAAAAAATAATTTCAAAATCTGCTTTTACAATGAACAATTCGTTCGTGAAAGTTATATGCAAACTTAGAAAAACGTGAATAGGTGAGAATCCTTGCTATGGTGTGAAATGATTTTTGCTCATTCAAGAGATCCACCTTTCTATTAAAAAATGGACCAAAAACAATTCGTAAATTCAATTCTCATCCTTCCCAAAAAATAATTTCAAATTAATTTTAAGGCGTAAACAAGTTTATCCTATGTCTGTCTATAGCGGACCTGAAACAGTTGGCAATAAAACACCAATTATTGTAGCAAAAATCCAGATAACAAAAGCAATTACAATGGATTTTAGAAAACCAATTTTGTATAACGAGCCAAGTGCAATGAGCCATGCAATTCCAGCCACTATTGCAGCTATCCAACCCGTTTCAATCAGATAGTAGACAGCGGTGTAAACTATTGTGCCAATAAGGGCAGTCATAATTGCTCTGCCTAGTCCCTTATTTTCACCAAACAATCTAGCTACTATATAAATAATAACGGCAGAGACGAATAAGCCAATTAAAAATATGATTACAGTGTTTAATTCATTCATTTTTTAATTCCTTCTTGTAAGTTCAACATTAGTTTTTTTGTTCAATGCAATAAGGCTATACAGGTCTGTTTATTTTCATCCTTCCCAAAAAATAATTTCAAAAGGATTAATTGATGAACTGACCCCTAATCATCAGGATCATAAGTTGAGTCAACCTCTAAAATATAATCACAGTCGAAACCCATTTTTTTGTGGTGTTTTACCACATCTTCTTTGGTTGGAGCTTCAAGAAAGCAATAACACCTATCCTCGTCTTCGCTATAAATTAAATTAAGATGAGTGACGCCAAATTCATCTTTGGGAGCGTTTTGTAATTTTTTCAAGGTTTCTGGACTAGTTCTTTTCAAAGGATGGCTGTCTAGGAATTTTGGCATGTCCTTACTATCTCAGGACAAAACTGTAATTTATTCAATTCTCATCCTTCCCAAAAAATAATTTCAAATTATTAGATATGGTCTAAAATCCGAGTTCGCTTTCCCTTAAACTCTTGTATCGATTTCTTATGGTAACTTCTGTAACACCTGCAGCTTCTGCAAGGTCTCGTTGAGTGATAGATACCCC
>CAXMOE010000235.1:0-2914 GCA_964194835.1 uncultured Flavobacteriaceae bacterium
CCATCAATTTCGGTTACGCAAATTTGGTATTTCTCATATCCATGGTACAATAAGCGGTTCATTATTTTATTGGCATTGCCCAAACCCCTGTGGATATCCATACCACTATGCCCCCCTTGGAGGCCTTTTACTATTATTCGGTAAGCATCAGCACCTTCGGGTGTAAGCACTTCTACATATGTTCGTGAAGCAGTAGCATCAATTCCCCCAGCGCAGCCAATATCTATCTCATCATCTTCCTCAGTATCCAGGTTCAATAATATCTCCCCCTTTAAAACTCCGCCTTCAAGACCCATTGCTCCGGTCATTCCGGTTTCTTCGTCAATTGTAAACAATGCCTCCAAAGCTGGGTGCGGAATATCGGATTTTTCCAACAATGCCATAATAGTCGCAACCCCCATACCGTTATCGGCACCAAGGGTAGTCCCCTTAGCTTGTACCCAATCACCATCCACTTCCATTTGTATCCCTTGGGTATCAAAATCAAATTGGGTATCCGAATTTTTCTGATGTACCATATCCAAATGGGACTGTAGTGTAACCATCTTTCTATCCTCCATTCCCTCGGTGGCTGGCTTTCGTATGACAACATTACCAACAGCATCACTGAACGTTTCCAATCCAAGCGATTTTCCGTAATTCAACATAAATTGTATGACCCGTTCCTCTTTCTTGGAAGGGCGGGGCACCGCATTTAAATCTGCAAACTTGTTCCAAACCAAATTAGGTTCCAACTCACGTATCTCTTTGCTCATATTTAATATTATCTGTTTCAAAAATACGGTAAGAAAAACAACCATCTCATATAATTATTTAATTTTGGTTTAATGAACAATCAAATAAAAAACGGAATAGCCCTGTCCCTTATCCCACAAATTATCCTTGTGAAGTGGTTGGGAAGTTATCCGAACCTTATTGAAACGTACTACAGCAAAGGGTTATATCCTATTATTGCCAAATTCTCCAGAACCGTTTTAGGATGGATTCCTTTTTCTGTGGGTGATATATTGTATGCCATTTTATTTTTTTTTGCCTTCCGTTATTTGATTTTGAAGCGCAAGGAAATTAGAAAATTTCCAAAAGCATTTGTCCGAAATATATTTATGGTCCTATCCTTGGCATATTTCCTTTTTCATCTATTTTGGGGTTTTAACTATTATCGTATACCCATCTCAACAACTTTGGCCCTTAAAGAAACTCATAGCACTGAGGAATTGGTGCTATTTACTGAAAAATTGATTGAAAAAACCAATGAAGTCCAGTATGCCATTACAGCTGATTCCACTGAAATTGTTAAAATCCCGTACAGCAAAAAAGAAATATTGGACAAAAGTATACACGGTTTTGAGGTTTTGCAAAAGCAAATCCCGTTTTTGGAATATGTTAGGCCCAGTTTAAAAAAATCCCTTTTCAGCACCCCATTGACCTATATGGGTTACGGGGGCTATTTAAATCCTTTCACCAATGAAGCCCAGGTAAACAGTAAGCTTCCGAATTTTAGATTTCCAGGGGTATGTGGGCATGAGGTAGGACACCAACTGGGTTATTCTGCAGAAAATGAGACCAATTTTATCGGTTATTTAGTTACCTCCCAAAATGAGGATATCTACTTTAAATATTCTGCATATAGTTCTGCCCTTAGCTATTGTCTCAGTGATATAAAACGCAGGGACAATGCCACTTTTGAAAAACTCTATGGGAGATTGAATACTGGAATCAAGAAAAACTTCCAAGAAGTTGCAGATTTTTGGCAGGATTATGAAAACCCAATGGAGCCCGTCTTTAAATCTATTTTCAATTCCTTTTTAAAGGCAAATAACCAAACTAAAGGAATTAAAAGCTACAATTCAGTGGTTTCCCTTTTGGTTACCTATCACTTGGAATCCCCTCTATAATATTAAAAATACAGTATAGGAATATAGTAAAAAATGATGATGAAAACACCTGCTACACCCCTTTTGGTCAATTCAAAATATAATGGGTATTCGAAATTGACCCACAACATTACCTTTATATAACTCTTTAGGTTATTTTTGTTGGAATGAACGAAATTAAACGCATCGGTAGTTTACAAAATCCGTTAATCAAAAAAGTTTTATTGCTCAAAGAAAAATCCCGGGAACGCAAGAAATTAGGTCTCTTTGTGATAGAGGGTGTGCAAGAACTTCAATTGGCACTAAAAGGAAATTACGATGTGGAGACCCTCTTTGTTTACCCTGATTTTATTTCAGAAAATAGGGTGTTTGAATTTTTTGAAAATACGGACGCCAAGCCACAAGTGATAGAAGTATCAAGAGGCGCCTTTAAAAAAATGGCGTACCGGGAAACTACCGAAGGAATCATAGCTATCGCAAAGAATAAACCTCATTCATTGAAAGATTTGTGTCTACAACAGGATAACCCCTTGATCTTGGTTGCAGAATCACCTGAGAAACCAGGGAATATAGGTGCTTTATTGCGTACTGCTGATGCAGCTAATTTAGATGCTGTAATCATAGCCAATCCAAAAAGTGACCTCTATAATCCAAATATTATTAGATCTAGTGTAGGTTGTGTTTTTACAACAAGAATTTGCATGGCCAATACTGTGGAAATTATACAATTTTTAAAAGAAAACAACATATCTATATATTGTGCGGCCTTATCGGCTTCGGAAAAGTATACAAGTTTAGATTTTTCAAAGGCCTCTGCAATAGTAGTGGGAACAGAATCCTCAGGACTTACTTCGGATTGGCTGGAAAGTTCTGACCAAAACATTATCATTCCCATGCAAGGGGAAATCGACTCCTTGAACGTTTCTGTATCGTCCGCAATACTTATCTTTGAAGCAATCCGACAGAGGGCGTTGCAATAAGAGTTGGAAAATGAAATTCATACCACTAACATCAATTAACAAATGACCAGTAATATATTA
>CAXMOE010000236.1:0-2902 GCA_964194835.1 uncultured Flavobacteriaceae bacterium
TTATAACGTTCCATGGCGCTTTGGTTGGACCATAATTTTAGCAAAATTTCCTGTGTAGCATCCTCAGCTTCTTCTGCAGAGATCAGTAAGCGCTTTGCAAGTCGATATAGCTTATCCTTAAACGGCATTACAACATTTAAAAATTCTGCTTGTTTCATTCTAGGTTTAGTTGTTCTGTAAATCCATAATTACCGGTCTACAATAGGAAGACGAAGTACAACGAATATTGTTACAAATTATTTTTTATTTCTTTTAATGTAAGTAATTTGGGCATTCGTACACTAAATATTCAAAGATTAACTTTGGGTAGTGACTTAGATTAGAAAAGGCCCCTATAATTTTTAATATTTTTTGGAATGATATTTGGACGACTATTTTTTTAAAAAATAAACTATGAAAAAGTATTTATTGTTATTTCTTACCATGGGATTGGTATGGACCAGTTGCAAAAAGAACGATGATGACGGAATAACCAATCCAGGAGCACCAACTCCTGACCCATCAGCAGGAGTTACTGTTCAAAATTTCATGTGGCAGGCCATGAACCTGTGGTATTTTTGGCAAGCCGACGTACCAAACTTGGCAGATACTCGTTTTACGACCAATGCCGAGTATACAGAATATTTGGAAAATTTCACAGACCCGGAGGCTTTCTTCTTTGATGAGTTATTGTTTACTGAGGACAGATTTAGTTTTTTAAATGATGATTATACAGAACTGGTCCAGAACCTTTCAGGGATTTCAAAAAGTAATGGTCTGGAATTTGGATTGGTCCGTTTCTCGGGCAGTGAGGATGTCTTTGGGTATGTACGTTATATTATTCCCAATTCTGATGCTTCAACCAAGGTTATAACTCGAGGAGAAATCTTTACAGGAGTAGACGGCCAGACCCTGACTATGAGTAATTTTACCGATCTTCTCTTTGGAGATAACGATAGTTATACCTTAAACATGGCTGACATTGCCAACAATATCATTACCGCTAATGGAAAAGAGGTAATGCTCACCAAAGAGGAAGGATTGACCGAAAATCCTCTTTTTATTGTAAAATCCTTTGATATAAGTGGTCAAAAAATAGGTTACTTAATGTATAATGGGTTTACCAGTAGTTTTAACGAAGAGTTGAATAATGCCTTTGGTCAATTAAAATCGGATGGGGTTACCGATTTAGTGTTGGATATGCGTTATAATCCCGGAGGGTCGGTTAATTCCTCGCGACTACTGGCCAGTATGATATATAGCACCAACAGCAGTGAGCTCTATATACGACAACGATGGAACGATAAAATACAGGCACAACTTAGTGCTGAACAACTAGAGGATTATTTTGCGACAACTACAGGTGAAGGTACTGCCATAAATACATTAAACTTAAATAAGGTCTATGTTTTGGCCACTAATAGTTCGGCCTCTGCCAGCGAATTGGTCATGAACGGCCTAGCTCCCTACATTGAAGTTGTTCATATAGGTGAAACCACAAGAGGTAAGAACGAATTTTCGATTACTATGGTAGATGATTCGGAAAACAGTTATATCTATAATCCTGATAGAGAAAATCAAATAAATCCTGAAAATGATTGGGCCATTCAACCATTAGTTGGAAGAAATGAAAATGCGGATGGTTTTTCTGATTATACTGCTGGCTTAATGCCGAACATTATATTGGAGGAAGATTTGGAAAATCTTGGTATTCTAGGTGATCTTAACGAACCATTGCTTGCTAGGGCTGTCCAAGAAGTCACGGGAATTTCCGGCAAAATGGATTTTACTGTGAAAATGCCAATAGAATTAATGACCAGTTCAAAAATGTATACCTTGGTAAAGGACAATATGTATCTGGACAAACCCATGATTGTAAAATTTCAATAACTTAAAAATATCATATAAAAAGGGGCTCTATAATTATAGAGCCCCTTTTTATATTCCACTAGCATTTTTTTGTAATTCCTTGAGGATTGTTGGAAATTATAGCTTAAGATTCATCCCAATTCTAATATTTCTTCCCTTGGTCGTAAAACCGAATATTTCCGTATACGATTCGTTAAAAATATTGTTTACATATAGAAACAGTTTTAATTTCTCTGGCAATACTTCATGATCAAAATAAATATCCATTATAGAATATGAGGGTAACCCAACAGCGGCAAAGGTGTTAAAATCGGTATCCGAACGTTCTCCAGTAAGCGCATAATTTAATGAAGCACTTGTTTTTGTTGAAATAGTATAGATTAGGGATGCATTTAATTTATGCTTTGGAATACGGATGGCGTTATCTCCCTTTCTTTCCGTGAATGTGTAATTGGCACCAAACCGCAGGTCATCACGAGGAAACCAGTCTAATTCCACCTCCAACCCCTTTGCGTCTATGGTGTTTGGGGCATTCATGTATCTAAATGCGGCATTGTCAAAAAACACGAAATTCTCTTCCTTCCGATTAAAATGCAATGTACTTACACGTAGTTTGTTGGATATATAATATTCCAATCCCAACTCAATGGTACGGTTATCCTCTGGTTCCAAATTGGGGTTGGGTCCAAAATCACCGAACAGCTGCGTCAACGATGGGGTAATGTAAGACGTTGCATAAGAGCCCATTAGTTTTATATAGCTACCCTCCATCTTATAGGTAAAGGATGGATTTATATTATAAATAAAATTGGTTCCGTACTCTGAGTGGTTGTTCAAACGTATCCCAGTGTTTACATTTAATCCGAAGGGTGATACATAGACTACATTGGCATATGGATCAATTATGGTAAAATCCTTTGTGGTTGCAAATTCACTTTGATCGTTGATATAGTTCAAACCAAGGATCGTATAAAAAGTATTATCAAAATTGTATTTGTTATATAGATCCATCACATAATTTTCAGCCTTAAAACTACTAGGAAAAGCACTTATA
>CAXMOE010000237.1:0-2869 GCA_964194835.1 uncultured Flavobacteriaceae bacterium
ATTGTTGAAGTAGGACTGCCATCCTTGAAATCCCACAGATAATTGGTCACCGCTACATCATCGGTGGAATTACTACCGGTAAAGGCCACGTCCAGAGGCGCATCTCCGGATAACGGAATGGCGCTAGCCACAGCCACTGGTGGTTGGTTAGGAATATTTACGTCAATGCTAATGGATGTGGTATTGGTAAGCCCTTCAACATCCTCCACGGTAAGGTCTACCAAATAGGTCCCTGCTGCTGCAAAAGTATGCATGGGATCAGCTATTGTTGAAGTAGGACTGCCATCCTTGAAATCCCACAGATAATTGGTCACCGCTACATCATCGGTGGAATTACTACCAGTAAAGGCCACGTCCAGAGGTGCATCTCCTGATATTGGTGTCGCGCTGGCAACGGCCACGGGCGGTTGGTTGGGAACTGGTTCAACAATGGAAAATTGCATGGATACCGTCGCGCCTTGGGTACCGCTTTGATCAGAACCACTGTAGGGAGTAGCGCTTACCGTATAATTGCCCAATGGAAAAGGAACAGCCACATAATCGCCTCCATTGTCACCAAACAGTGCATATGGCGCGTAGTTTTCGTTCATTGTATTGTTCAAAGGCCCGGTTATGGACAAGAACACACTTCCTATTGTCGGTGGATTTGTATTGACCCTAATGTTGAGCCTGGTGCTTGGGATGGAATTTACATCAATTTGCTGTCCGTCGACAAGTTCGAACAGGTTGGAGTCCAGATTGGCATCGATCAAAGTAAAACCAACTACATTGTCCTGGCAGTAGATTACTTTAATTGCAAATATTAATATCAACCCAATAAGATAACGTTTTCGAGTCATTTTTTGCTCATATAAAGAATGTATTGCAATCTGGGATTTGGAATACGTGAAATTGCTTAAATCATTTAACATCCTAAGGAGGATTTAGCAAGATGTAGGAATATGATTCTAATTAAAGATAATTATCTATTTTGGTAAATAAAAGTTGTTTCATATTTAATTGATGCTATTTATTTCATTTAGGTAAATTTGTAGTAAATTTCTGATTATAAATCCTTTATGATGCTTACTTTTGGTATTGAATTTAAAAATTTAGTGGATGTTGTAAGTGTTGGCTATTTCTTCGAATAGCGATCCAAGATACTTAATATGTAATTTATTGAAAATTTGGAAACTTTAAAAAAGTCGACTACGCCTTCGGAGATATTGCTCTCCAATCAACTATTTTGAAAGATGAAGGCGATGATTGGAAAATTACAAAAGTAATTAGCCTTCATTAGAACTGAAGAGCTTTAATCATGAGCTCTATGATAGATCCAAAAGTTCAAATAAAGGATAGGTACATGTCAGATATAGTGCAATGACTCAAAATATTTGTACCATATGGTCAATTGCCAACAAAAAAACTAAATTTGCTATATGCTAAAAAAATATGCCGTCCCCACCTTTTTCACGACGGTGGTCATTTCTTTTTCTTTCATTGCAACAAGTAACACCACCAAATACGAATCGGCTTTAGTAGAACTGGATCTTGCTCAAAACCCAGACAACCCCGATTTGGAATATATGCATCACGAGTATACCGAAAACAAACTTGATAAAATTGCATTTCGACAAAGGACAAATAACAGTTTTGACATTAACATTATTTCTGAAAATGTACGAAATCAATCCATTGTACTTAAGGACATAAACCTTCTTGAATTCATTCCGACAATCCCCAAGTATCTCAATAATGATTATCTCCGTCATATCGCAATTATTAATCAAGAGTGGAACAGAAATCAAGTTTCATTTGATATTGATAATGAAATTAAACTTGGTTCCCAATCGATTTCAAGAGTTGATATTGCACGTAATTGTCTGAATTCATATCTATGGGAATTACAACTATTTAATCAACAATCCGATATTATATATCATGGATGGTTTGAATTTCCAAAACCACTGTACCAATCCCTATTTGAAAAACGAAACAACAAACCATTTGAATTTTTCGAAAATTATCTTGAAAGTTGGACTCCTTTGGAAAGTAAGATAGTAGACCTGACAGCATTGAGACAATCTGTATTTGAACAAGAAATTGAATTTAGCGATGGTTCTTCCAAAATGTACCCAATGTCTGGCGAAAGGAAAAGAAAGCAAAAGGAAATTGTTTTCCCCCACAACTATTCATCCATGACCGATTTTCAATCTGACTCCACAAGATTTGCATCCTTTTCGCCTCCAGGGATATATAACAGATCTATCCCTAGGGAAACGGAACTTTCCAGATTTAAAAAATTAACAAAAATTATAAGAAGAGAAACAAAAACACTTTTGGAAAACAAAGTTCGAACAGAGCTTGAATTTTTATTTGTAGGAAAAAAAGGGTTGGCGACAAATTTAATTATTGGTGGTCTTGACCCCTCGGAATTTCCTGTATTGATCGAAGACCGCGCCAACGATGGAATGATGTATCCAATGGGAATAGGCAATCACTTATTTTATGAATCCTATACCGAACAACAATGTAGATCCAGTTTGACCAGTCCCTATTACGGGTTGGTTACAGATGATAAACACAAATGGTTGGATAGCCATGAAATTGGAATAGATGGCCCATTAATTCACAAAGACAAGCACGGTAATCTTCATGTATGGCTTCTCTCATTTGAGCGTCATGCCTTAATCGGACATTACGTTTTAAAAAGTTGAATAATGGTTCTGTCGCATCTGTGAATATTTGCAATAAATTTCAATTAATGAGAAATATATATGTGTTGATATTCAGGCGCTTACCTTTTTCATGACTGCTATTATTGTCTAAAAATAGTCCTAATTTTAACAGATGCGACAGAACCGAATTTCTTAAAAGGATATAAATGGGG
>CAXMOE010000238.1:0-2505 GCA_964194835.1 uncultured Flavobacteriaceae bacterium
TTTTCCAATAATTGAAAACTACTGAAATAAGCAATAACAAGAAAAAGGATATCAGCAATAATTACCCCAAAATCAAAACAAAGAGCTGCCCTAAATCCTTTGACAGCGCTGGTTTCCAGAAGCACAAAAAAAACCGGCCCAATCATAAAGCTTAGTAAAAAGCCCAATGGAATAGCCGCCTGTACATCTTCTAACATGGAATTAGTGGGTTACATTCTTTTTATCTTACCTCCAAACACTTTTTTCTCATCCATTTTGGAGGGGTCTCCATATACCAACACCTCACCACCTGCCTTCACCGTTGCTTTAACATAATCCGATGCATTAATTGTAGCATTGCCTCCTGCATTTACGTTAACCGTGGTATACTTGGTTATTAACTCCTTTCCTTCATAAATGCCCCCAGTATTGATACTCACATCCTGATTGTCCGCGGATCCTGTAGTGGTAATTACTCCTCCGGAAACTGATTTTATCAACAATTGTTCAACTTGTGCATTCACGATAAGCTCACCGCCTTCCTGGGATTTTAATTCCAATACATCTTGTTCAATCATATCTGTCGATGTAATCCTGGCATCCTCATTAACATCCAATACCACCAATTGCTCGGTATAATACAATTCCACAAAGGTTCTGTATCCACTAAAAATCTTATCAATTTCCATGCGTAGTTTCAATACTCCGCCATTGTTGACAATAGCAACTTTTTTTGTGTTTGCACCAGTGATAATCGCTCTGTTTACATCAGATTTTATAAGGTTTATAGATAAACCATCAAATCCTTTTACCTCTGTAAACTTTTGCAGTTCCTGGGTCATCTTTTCATTTTGTGCACACATTGTGTGAAATCCAAAAATGAATACCACAAAAAACAATCCCTTTTTCATAGTGTTAGATTTACTGTAAATTCTTTCATAAGTAAACAAATTCCATTCCAAAAGTTGCCCTTTATTCCCATTTTCCCAACAAAGAAAAATCCAAGTGTCTTTTTACCAAATCAGTATTATTTACCATGACCACCACTTCGTCACCTAATTGATACGAATTTTTTGTGCGTTCGCCCACAATCGCATACTCACTTTCATCAAAGGTATAATAATCATCTTTTATATCACGTATGCGGACCATGCCCTCACATTTATTTTCTATAATTTCTACATAAATTCCCCATTCGGTCACACCTGAGATAACCCCCTTAAATTCCATGTCCTTATGGTCTTGCATAAACTTTATCTGCATGTACTTAATAGAATCGCGTTCTGCTTTGGCAGCCAAACTTTCCATATCTGAGGAATGTTTGCATTTTTCCTCATAAACTTCTGCTTTTGGAGATTTTTCATTGTTCAGGTAATGCTGTAACAATCTGTGCACCATTACATCGGGATAACGCCTAATAGGGGACGTAAAATGTGAGTAATAATCAAAAGCCAAGCCATAATGTCCTATGTTGTCTACTGTATAAATAGCCTTGCTCATACTTCGAATAGCTAAAGTGTCCACTAAATTCTGTTCTTTCTTGCCCTTAACATCCTCTAATAGCTTATTTAGGGAATCACTAATGGCTTTTTTATCCTTAAAGTTTATCTTATGTCCAAAGCGTGAAATTATTCCGTTAAGAGCCATTAATTTTTCTTCATTTGGCTCATCATGAATACGATAAATAAACGTTTTTACTGGTTTTTGTCTTCCAATAAATTCAGCTACTTTTCTGTTTGCCAACAACATAAATTCCTCGATAAGTTTATTAGCATCCTTTGATTCCTTGAAATAAACGCTTTCCGGTTCGTTTTTTTCGTTCAAGTTAAAGCGTACTTCAACTTTATCAAAAGAAATCGCACCAGCTTGCATCCGTTTGGAACGCATAATTTTTGCAAGTCTATCCAAGGTTAAAGTAGCCTCCACAACATTATTTTCAACCGAATATTCCTTATTTCGAATAGAAATTTCATTGGGAATTTTTCCTTCCTTTGTTTCTATAATATGTTGCGCTTCCTCATAAGCAAAACGTTCATTGGAATTAATCACCGTACGTCCAAACCATTGGTTTATAACGTTGCCCTTTTCGTCTAATTCAAAAATTGCTGAAAAAGTATATTTTTCTTCATTAGGTCTAAGGGAACAAGCATTATTGGATAATATTTCTGGTAACATAGGTACAACCCTATCCACTAAATAAACAGATGTAGCTCTTTCATAGGCCTCATCATCCAAAATGGTATCTGGAACCAAATAGTGAGAAACATCTGCTATATGGATACCTATTTCGTAGTTTCCGTTCTTAAGAACTTGAAACGATAATGCATCATCAAAATCTTTTGCATCTTTTGGATCAATTGTAAAAGTAAGGACATCACGCATATCCCTACGTTTGGCAATTTCCTCCTGCTTAATGGAAGTATCCAATTTATCGACAAAATGTTCCACCTCTATGGGAAAATTATAAGGTAAACCATATTCCGCTAAAATTGAATGGATTTCAGTATCATGCTCTCCTGGTTTTCC
>CAXMOE010000238.1:2515-2865 GCA_964194835.1 uncultured Flavobacteriaceae bacterium
GGCGATTCAGCCTTTTCAGGCCATTCATAAATATCAACTATGACCTTATCACCATCTTCAGCATTTCCTATTTCATCTTTCGGAACAAAAATATCGGTATACATTCTAAAATCCGTGGGACGCACAAAAGCAAATGATTTCTGCTTATCAACAATACCCACAAAAGTTGTTTTATTGCGCTCAAGTACCTTGGTAATCTGCCCTTCCAATTTTTTCCCTTTCCTTCTTGGATAAATATATATTTCAACGGTATCTTTATGAAAAGCCCTTTTTATTTTATTGAAAGGAACAAAAATATCCTCCTCCATACCCTCAACAACAATATATGCATTGCCCCTACCAGTAATATC
>CAXMOE010000239.1:0-2796 GCA_964194835.1 uncultured Flavobacteriaceae bacterium
AATATGATAGATGGGATATCTCTGCAAAAAATGAAGAATGGGGCGAATGGCGTGGTTGGGAACGTGGTATTACACATATAGATTTGGTTTACCCGCGTGTTCAAACTCTAAAAGGGACGCAATTAGCCTGGAGCCCAAGTACAACAAATAAAGGCGTTACTGGAGAAGTCATGGTCCTTCTTAAATTTATTGACTATTATGCTTTTAAAAACTGGCTACCAAACGTAAAAGGTAAATTCGTAATGATTTCTATGAACCAACCTACAGGTCGTTCTGATAAAAATTGGATGGAATTTGCTATCGAAGCATCTTTTAACAAAATGAAGGTCGAACGAGATACTCTAGCCATGTTATGGCAAGAAAATATGGCTAATACAGGCTATTCAAATCATAGAGAGGACGCACGTTTAAATGCAGCTGGAATAGCAATATTGGAAGAGGCTGGAGCCATTGGTGTTATTACAAGTAGATGGACTGGAGACTTTGCCGCAAATAAAATATTTAATGCTTCAACAACTAAAATTCCAACAATCGATATGGAATTGGAAGATTATGGGATGCTTTACCGCTTGGCAGAATATGGAGATAAACCAAAAATTAATATTGTAGCCAAATCCAAAGATTTAGGAACAGTACCCACATTTAATTCCATTGCTGAAATAAAAGGAACTGAAAAGCCTGAAGAATATGTTATTCTTTCTGCACATCTAGATTCCTGGGACGGTGCTACCGGAGCAACAGATAATGGCACGGGAACTATCGTTATGATGGAAGCCATGCGTATTTTAAAAAAAATGTACCCTAACCCCAAAAGAACAATATTAGCTGGGCATTGGGCATTTGAAGAAGGCGGATTAAATGGTTCAAGGGCTTTTGTTGAAGACCATCCTGAGATTGTTGAAAATATTCAAGCCGTTTTTAATCAAGATAATGGTACAGGTAGAATAGATGAAATAACGGGATCGGGTTTTTTAGATACTTCCGATTATCTCGGGCGATGGCTATCGGCCGTTCCGTTAGATGTTACCAAACATATTAAAACGGATTTTCCAGGAATGCCTACTGGAGGTGGATCGGACCATTCATCTTTTATTGCTGTAGGCGTACCTGCATTCAGGTTGAGTTCTTTAAGTTGGTCTTATAGCGATTATACATGGCACACTAATCGTGATACTTATGACAAGATTGTTTTTGACGATGTCCGAAATAATGTAATTTTAACAGCAATATTGGCTTATATGGCGTCGGAAGACCCAGAAAAATCATCCAGAGAAAAAATAGATATGCCAATTGATCCAGATACTGGTAAACAAAAAACCTGGCCAGTTCAAAAATTTGCAAAAAGAAGTGGAGGCTTATAAGTCGAAAGCTTCTTTTATTTTATCAACGTAATCCAGTTTTTCCCAAGTAAAGAGTTCTACTTCAATAGTTTTGTTTATTCCATTAGCTTGAGTAAAAGTTTTAGAAACCACTTCATTTTGTCGTCCCATATGTCCATAAGCAGCAGTTTCTAGATACATGGGTTGGCGTAGTTTTAAGCGTTCTTCAATGGAAGCAGGTCGCATATCAAAAATTCTGGACACCTTTTTTGAAATTTCTCCATCAGTCATATTAAAGGCACAAGTGCCATAAGTATCTACAAAAATCCCCATAGGTTCAGCTACTCCAATAGCATAACTTACCTGTACTAAAACCTCATCACACACACCTGCGGCTACAAGATTTTTGGCAATATGTCGAGTCGCATATGCTGCACTTCTATCAACTTTGCTAGGATCTTTTCCTGAAAAAGCACCACCACCATGTGCGCCTTTTCCGCCGTAAGTATCTACAATAATTTTTCTACCCGTAAGTCCCGTATCTCCATGTGGTCCACCAATTACAAACTTGCCTGTTGGATTGATGTGATACTGTATGTCATTTGTAAACAAGGATTTAATATTACTGGGAAGTTTAGCGATAACACGAGGAATTAAAATATCTACAATATCCTTTCTTATTTTAGATAACATGGCTTCATCTTTATCAAAATCATCATGTTGAGTAGAAACTACAATTGCGTCAATACGCTGCGGAATATTATCATCGCTATACTCGATAGTGACCTGACTTTTAGAATCTGGACGCAAATAAGTAATATCTTTATTTTCTCTACGTAAAGCAGCAAGTTCAATGAGTATTCTATGTGCAAGGTCTAAAGCCAATGGCATATAATTTTCAGTTTCGCGCGTGGCATAACCAAACATCATACCTTGATCTCCTGCACCTTGTTCCTCTTTCTCTGCTCTGTCAACCCCGCGATTAATATCGTCGGATTGCTCATGAATTGCAGAAAACACACCACAGGAATTCCCATCAAACATATATTCGCTTTTGGTATAACCAATATTATTTATAGTATCTCTTGCTATTTTTTGAACGTCTAAATAAGTATTGGATTTCACCTCACCAGCCAAAACTACTTGTCCAGTAGTTACCAAAGTTTCACAAGCCACTTTAGAGTTTTTATCAAAGGCTAAAAAGCGATCGATTAAAGCATCACTAATTTGATCTGCTACTTTATCTGGATGTCCTTCGGAAACACTTTCCGAAGTAAATAAATATGCCATAAATTTTAATTTATATTGAAGATTTGACGAAAGAATACCAGATAGTTATCACTGCCTTTAGCATTTTTTATTTGAACACATTTTTTAAATCTAAAATGAAATTCGAGAGACGTAGCAATCAGTCAAATCATTCCTCTTTATTTGTTGTTCCGCAAAAGTAAAAAAATAATATAGAATGCAAATCGAA
>CAXMOE010000240.1:0-2764 GCA_964194835.1 uncultured Flavobacteriaceae bacterium
AAAAACAATTATACGGTAGTAGCTGCGGAAAGTGAAACACCTTTCCTCAGTACCAGCTATACACCTGCTTCGGCAAAAGGTGCTGGAATAAATGAGGTAGATTTTACTATTGCAGCTCAAAACACGGTTAATGCGGTAGTTCACGTAAAAAATCTTACTACCAGCAAAACACCAAATAGTATAATGGGATTTTTCTATGGTTCTGAAAGCAATCAAAGACCTCAGGTGGGAACTGGTTCTGGTGTCATTATTTCCTCGGATGGATATATTGTGACCAACAACCATGTAATAGCTAACGCCAACAAATTGCAGGTAAGCCTGAACAATAATAAAATCTATGACGCCGAGCTGATAGGCACGGATTCCAATTCGGATATAGCGCTGGTGAAAATAAATGCCAAGGAAAAACTACCCTATTTGGCATTTGGAGATTCCGACAATGCAAAGATCGGCGAATGGGTCTTGGCAGTGGGGAATCCATTTAACCTTACCTCCACGGTAACTGCGGGTATTGTTAGTGCCAAAGCAAGGGACTTGGGAAGAAATCAATCCTTTATCCAAACCGACGCAGCAGTGAATCCAGGCAATAGCGGTGGTGCGTTGGTGAATACCAATGGTGATCTTATAGGAATTAACACGGCAATAACATCACAAACTGGCTCCTATGTAGGGTATTCTTTTGCTGTGCCCAGTAACATTGCCAAAAAAGTAGTTGAAGACATTATGGAGTATGGTAATGTACAACGTGGAATCCTTGGAATTGAAAGACCGCTAATGAATTCTGCCAACGCAATTGAAAAAGGTCTTAACGAAATAGATGGGGTATATATAAATGGTATTGTAGAAGATTCTGGAGCCGAGGATGCCCAACTCGTGGCAGGTGATATTATTAAAAAGATTGATAACATAGAGGTTCATAAATTTGCAGATCTTACAGGGTATGTCTCTACCCGAAGACCTGGTGATAAGGTAGAAGTTACAATTGACAGGAACGGGGAACTAATTGTGGTTCCTGTAAATATCAAGAAAAGGCAAACCCTTGTAGTTCCGGTTATGGGATTTGAAGTAAAGAATCTTAACGATAAGGATCATAAAAGATTTAAAACTAAAAAGGGTGTCAAGATCACAGGTGTTCCTGAACGATATAAAGGAAATGGTCTTAAGGGTAAAGTGTTAGTTTCTGTGGATGACAAGGAAATTAATAATATACAGGACGCAAAGGAACTTTTCGGTAAAATTTCCAGATATGGTCGAACAAGTATTACCATGTTAAGCGAAAAAGGGGAACGAGAACGGATTATCTTCCAATAAATCCTACTCCCATATATAAAAAAACACTCTGTAAAAAGAGTGTTTTTTTATGTAATAAACATGCTACGAAAACGTTTGAAATATATACTTTTGCAAAAAAAAATATAAATACCTATAATTATATTCAATGAGCCCAATTAAATCTTATGAAAAGGAACTGGCCTTCCAAGCCGATAGAAGAAAGGCAAGTACGGAATTTATAAAAATTGTCAGTGATCTATGGTATGACAGGTCTATAGAGGTAGTATTGTTTAAAAATCAAATCATTGATAAAAACGTAAGTGAAATTATAAACTTACATGAATACGCTGGTGAATTTGTCCAAAAGCCTATTTCCATATTCGATTCTGTTGAGATTCTTAGGGCCATAGAAGACATGCAATTGCCTCCATCAAAATTGGATATAGGAAAACTTACCTATGAATACCATTCGGACAACGATAATTACCAAAACGTAAAAGCATTTGTTCAAGATAAACTTAAAGATGCCAATTCAACTCGTGAAATAAAGCCCAAAGATGTGGTGCTTTATGGATTTGGTAGAATTGGCAGGTTATTAGCAAGAGAGCTTATGGCCAAGACAGGAAAGGGCAATCAATTGAGATTGAGGGCTATAGTGACCAGAGGTGAGGTCACAGAAGAAAATTTGGAAAAACGAGCCAATCTTTTGCGTACGGATTCTGTGCACGGTCAATTTTCAGGTACGGTTGATACCGATTATAAAAATAAATCCTTATTGATCAATGGTACTACTGTACATATTATTAGTGCAGCCAAACCAGAGGATATAGACTATTCTCCATTTGGAATAAAAAATGCGCTGGTCATAGATAACAGTGGTGCCTTTAGGACGCTGGAAGAGTTGGGCAGACATTTGAAATCCAAGGGGGTTTCTAAAGTTTTATTAACGGCACCCGGTGTTGAAGTTCCCAATATTGTTCATGGGGTAAACCACAATGAATTTGATCCCGACTCACACGATATATTTTCCGCAGCTTCCTGCACTACCAATGCAATAACCCCTATTCTTAAGATTGTTGAAGATTCCTTAGAAATAAAAAAAGGGCATGTGGAGACCATACACGCCTATACCAACGACCAAAACTTGGTAGATAATATGCACAGTAAGTATAGACGGGGAAGAGCGGCTGCATTAAATATGGTGATCACAGAAACTGGAGCTGGAAAGGCCGTTGCCAAGGCACTTCCTGTTTTGACGGGTAAATTAACTTCCAATGCCATTAGAGTTCCGGTACCCAACGGTTCCCTTGCCATATTGAATTTGGACATCAAAAATAAAACTTCAAAACAAGGCATCAATACTATAATTAAGAAATATGCGCTGGAAGGCGATCTGGTAGAACAAATTAAATATTCGTTGAGCAATGAATTGGTATCATCCGATATTGTTGGTGAATCGTCCCCGGCCATTTATGACAGTACTGCGACCATT
>CAXMOE010000241.1:0-2271 GCA_964194835.1 uncultured Flavobacteriaceae bacterium
CTATATAGTTTTTTGCCTTCAGATAAAATCATTCCTTTGATGGATGGAGTAGTTCGGGTTTTCGATCGCTACGGAGAAAGAAAAAGTAGAGCTAAGGCAAGGATGAAATTCTTGATTAAGGATCTAGGTTTGGAGGGCTTTAAAAAATTGTTGGAAGACGAACAAAAAGCAGTACCATATCAATCATATCCTATCGCTGGGGATGCCTATCCAACAACAAAAATTACCGAGGTCGCAGTCCCAAAAGTTGCCATAGAAGATGAAAAATCCTTTCTTCAGTGGAAATCCACCAACTTGGTTCAGCAAAAGCAAGAGGGGTATGTGGCTATTGGGATTAAAGTGAAATTAGGCGATTTTTATACCGATAAGGCCCGTGCTTTGGCCGATTTGGTTTCAACATATGCCGCAGGGGAAATACGGTTGTCATTACGACAAAATATCCTTATTCCCTTTGTGAAAGAAGAGTTGGTACCATTCTTCTATACAGAACTCGATAAATTGGGATTCGTGGAAGCTGGATACAACAAAGCCTTGGACATAACTGCTTGTCCCGGTACAGACACTTGTAACCTAGGAATTGCCAGTAGTACAGGAATTGCAGATGAACTGGAACGTGTGATTTCTACAGAATATTCGCAGTATATAAATAACCCAGATGTGGTTATTAAGATCAGTGGGTGTATGAATGCATGTGGACAACACAATATGGCAAATATTGGTTTCCAAGGAATGTCAATTCGCACAAAGGATAAATTAGTGGCCCCGGCCCTTCAAGTTTTGTTGGGTGGTGGAAACCTTGGCAACGGACAAGGTAGATTTGCCGATAAGGTCATAAAAATACCCAGTAAAAGGGGACCGGAAGCATTACGAGTCATTTTAAACGACTATGAGGCCAACGCCAATGACACTTCTTTTGTTGACTATTATGTTGATAAAGGGGAATACTATTTTTATGAATTGCTAAAACCCTTGGCTGATACCGAGAATTTAAGCGCATCGGACTTTATAGATTGGGGTAATTCCAAAAAATATGTAAAAGCAATTGGAATTGGAGAGTGTGCTGGGGTCGTAATCGATTTAATTGCCACCTTATTATTCGAAAGTGAAGAGAAGATTCAAAATGCACAATCCGCTTTTGAAGATCAAAAATGGGCGGCGAGTATATACCACTCTTATTCTTCTATGGTAAATTCTGCCAAAGCTCTATTAATGGCTGAAAACAAAAAGACTAATACCCATGCAGGGATTATCTCGGACTTTGATGAAGTTTTTGTTGAATCAGGGAAGGTGATTTTGGACCGCTCGTTTGAATCTTTGGTGCTTCAGCTAAATAAAAGAGAGCCTAATGAGGCTTTTGCCAAGAACTATATTGAAGATGCAAAGGAGTTTTTGGACAGAGTAGATAGGTATAGAAAATTGGATTTAGTCCATGCATAAGAGCCCAAAATTAACGGTTGTAGGAGCCGGACCGGGAGATGTGGAACTCATAACACTAAAGGCCATCAAAGCGTTACAATGTGCAGATATTGTATTGTACGATGCTCTGGTGGACCCCGAACTATTGGATTACGCTGCCAATGCCGAACATATCTTTGTCGGCAAACGTAAAGGTTGTTATGCCTATCAACAAGAACAAATTAATGAGCTAATTGTAAGCAGGGCCAATTCCAATGGTCATGTTGTACGATTAAAAGGAGGAGACCCATTTGTATTTGGTAGAGGCGCGGAAGAAATGGAATATGCAGCTGGCCACGGTTTGGAAGTTGCAATGGTTCCAGGAATTTCATCTTCCTTGGCTGTGCCCGCATCACAACATATTCCTGTTACCAAAAGAGGTGCAACAGAAAGTTTTTGGGTTATTACAGGAACGACCAAGGAACATAAATTATCAACAGATGTACAACTGGCGGCTAAATCCAACGCTACGGTGGTTATTTTGATGGGAATGGGTAAGCTATCTGCAATTGTTGAATTGTTCAAAAAAGAAGGGAAATTGGAAACTCCAATTGCAATTATTCAAAATGGCACTAGGGAAGATGAAAAAATTGGTATAGGAACCATTAGTACTATTGAAAGGGAGGTAGAAAAGAAACAATTGGCCAATCCGGCAATTATTATAATTGGGGAGGTCGTTGATCACAGAGCTTCACTTGTCGATGCCACTGATAACTACATTCGGATTAAGAAAGATATTGAACAAAAACATTCTGTCATATAGAACTGGTTAAAAGGTTGGATGGCATAAATAATACCAGTTATTAAGGAAGAAAT
>CAXMOE010000241.1:2401-2763 GCA_964194835.1 uncultured Flavobacteriaceae bacterium
ACTTATTATAGGAGCAGGACCCACAGGCTTGTTCACCGTTTTTGAAGCGGGATTACTAAAATTGAAAACACATCTTATAGATGCATTAGCACAGCCTGGGGGACAGTGTTCAGAAATTTATCCCAAAAAACCTATTTACGATATACCAGCATTCCCGGAAATTTTGGCTGGAGACCTTGTAAAGAACCTTATGGAGCAAATAAAACCTTTTGAGCCAGGGTTTACATTAGGTGAACGTGCAGAAAGCTTGGATAAATTGGAGGATAATACTTTTGTGGTCACCACCAATAAAGGAACAAAGCATAATGCTCCTGTTATAGTAATTGCAGGTGGATTGGGTTCTTTTGAACCAAGGAAACCAC
>CAXMOE010000242.1:0-2758 GCA_964194835.1 uncultured Flavobacteriaceae bacterium
CCAAGATCAGACCCTGTTTGGCAGCAATCTCTGTCCCTCTCTTAAATAAGGCTTTGGTATACTTTTCAAGTACTGTATAATCTTCTTCAGATACGATACCGCGCTTCAAAATATCTTCCCGTGATATATCTTCATCGTGGTCTCCATGTTCTGCTTTGGTCGCCGGAGTAATAATGGGTTGAGGAAATTTATCATTCTCCTGCATTCCATCTGCCATGGGAACACCACATAACAAGCGTTTTCCCAATTTATATTCTCGAGCGGCATGACCCGACATATATCCACGTATGACCATCTCTACCTTAAAAGGCTCACAGGCATAGCCCACTGCCACATTGGGGTCTGGGGTGGCCATCAGCCAATTGGGAACAATATCTGCCGTTGCAGTCATCATTTTGGTGGCAATCTGATTAAGAATCTGACCCTTATATGGAATTCCCTTGGGCATTACCACATCAAAAGCAGAAAGTCGATCGGTAGCTATCATCACCAAAATATCGTTCTCTAAACGGTATACCTCCCTAACTTTTCCTTTATAAATACTCTCTTGACCAGGGAAATTAAAGTTGGTGTCTACAATAGTATTATCCATAAACCAGGATTAATTTTGATGTTCAATATTCTTGTAGGCATCAATAACCTTTTTGACCAATTTATGACGGATAACATCTTTATCATCCAAATAAATCATTTGGATGCCCTCCACATTATTTAGTATTAGTAAGGCCTCTTTTAGGCCGGAGATTACCCTTCTGGGCAGATCAATTTGCCCTGGGTCGCCAGTAATCAGAAATTGCGCACTCTTTCCCATCCGAGTCAAGAACATCTTCATTTGGGCATGTGTAGTATTCTGGGCTTCATCAAGAATTACAAAGGCATTGTCCAATGTTCTCCCCCGCATAAAGGCCATAGGTGCAATCTGAATGGTCCCATCATCAAGGTAATGGGCTAATTTTTCGGCAGGAATCATATCCCGTAATGCATCATACAAAGGTTGCATATAAGGATCTAGTTTTTCCCTTAAATCCCCAGGCAAAAAACCAAGATTCTCTCCTGCCTCTACCGCAGGTCTGGTTAAAACGATACGTTTTACCTGCTTCTCTTTCAGAGCTTTAACCGCAAGGGCAACTCCAGTATATGTCTTTCCGGTACCAGCTGGACCAATAGCAAAGACCATGTCATTTTTTTTAGCAGCGTCCACCAATTTCCGCTGGTTAACGGTCTCTGCCCTTATCAATCTCCCGTTTATTCCATGCACAAGAACCTCGCCACTACTTTTAGACGATTCATAATCTTCCTTACCGTTACTGGAAAGGACCCTCTCAATCACATTTTCGTCTATCTTATTATATTTGGAAAAGTGTGATGTCAACATTTCGAAACGCCTGTTGAACTCTTTTAAATGGTCCTTATCACCGTATACTTTTAGCTTACTTCCGCGAGCTACAATCTTCAACTTTGGAAAGTGCTTTTTTAATAAATCTATATTCGCATTTTGATGTCCGAAAAATTCTCTTGGACTAATTTCTGTAAGTTCTAGTATCAGTTCGTTCAAAGAATAGATGTATTTAATTGTTAGTACCCTAAATATAAATTTCTGTTCGCTGTTTTTTTGTGTAATTTTGTCTCACAAACTTAAGTAAAAATCAGTTTGCACAACCAAAAACATATCAACAGTGCTGCATGGCAATTATTACATTAACAACTGATTTTGGACATAAAGACCATTTTGTAGGCGCCATAAAAGGAACTATTTACAGTGAATTGGAAGATGCCAAAATTGTTGATATTTCCCACGCTATAAGTCCATTCAATATCCAGGATTGCGCATATATCCTTAAAAATTCATATAAGTCCTTTCCAAAAGGAACAATTCATATTGTTGGGGTGGATTCTGAACCCACCCAAGAAAACCAACATATTGCCGTTCTGGTTGATGGACATTACTTTATCAGTGCCAATAATGGGGTTATTTGCTTAATTACCTCTGAAATTAAACCTGAGAAGGTGATAGAAATAAATATTCCCAATCCAAAGCACGGTTCATTTCCTGTTTTGGACGTTTTTGTTCAGGTCGCTTGCCATATTTCCCGGGGTGGCACCTTGGAGGTGGTCGGCAAGCCTTTTAACGAATTAAAGGATTTAAAAGAATTTTCGGCAAGGGTGACCGACAACGGAGATACAATTATAGGTAGTGTAATTTATATTGACAATTATGGTAATGTGATCACCAATATTCAGAAAAGTCTATTTGAAGCGTACAGAAAAGGAAGAAATTTTGAACTGCATGCCAGAAACAAAAAAATTACCAAAATCTATAACAAATACAGCGATATCATAAATTTTGACCTTGATAAGAACCAACGAAAGGGTCCGGGTGATTTATTGGCGCTATTTAATTCCTCAGGGTATATAGAATTGGCCATTTACAAGAGTAATTTGAATACTGTTGGCGGGGCCTCTACCCTACTTGGGCTGGATTATAGGGATACCATTATTATAAATTTTATATAAATGCTGGTACGGATTGTAAAATTGACGTTTAAAAAGGAACATATTGCTGGTTTTCAACAGGTTTTTAAGGAAACCAAACAGGCCATTCGAGACTTTGAGGGCTGCATTTTTTTAGAACTCTACCAAGACAAGGAAAATAGTGCTGTTTTTTTCACTTATAGTTATTGGAAAACAAGTGAAGATTTGGAAAATTATAGAAATTCTAAATTTTTTAAAAAAGTGTGGGGGAAAACAAAACTATTAT
>CAXMOE010000243.1:0-2755 GCA_964194835.1 uncultured Flavobacteriaceae bacterium
TTTCAGTTTCAACAGTAATCCCGTCAATAGAAAAGTAGAACGTAATAAAGGCAATCCCTCCTTTTTCGAGATTACCGCCGAAGGCTTTGAGGCTACCATTAAAAGCAGTTGCCGATCGCTGTTCTTTAAATCGATCCATAAACAATCCGAGGTCAAACCATGTGTTGATCTCTTGTTTTCTCAATTCGCCTAATATGTCGTCAATTTTAGCCAATGGCGGTTTTTTAGTTATATGGATTTAAAAATTGAACAGCCCGCTTAATTTCTCTTCGAGTACATCAAATGAAAAATACTTTTTCCCCAGATTATAGTTAAATTCTGCTATTTCCAGGCAACGTTCAGGGTTATATAAGATGTCGGCCATTTTTTTGACCTTATCATCTGTTAAATGATTGTCTTCCAATAGTACCGTTTCAAAACCCTTACTGCCAATATCCTGCATATATACGGGTTTGTAGTTGTTTACAAAGATTGGTTTTTTGGCCAATACGGCTTCTACAAATGCGTTTCCAAAACCTTCATAAGTGCTAAAATACGTACAAGCTCTGCTATGTGCATAAACATCGGACAGATCTTTATGGTCGCGCACCATATGTGATGCGAAAATTACCTGGTTGGCCAAGTTCAGATCATGAATTTGATCTACTATTTCGTTATAATATGTCCGGTTCTGATCGTCATTATTATTTCCTGTAATGATTAGCTTTACCTTTTTGTCGTTCAATTTCTCTACTAGTGAAACTGCTGTTTCTATCCCTTTTCTTCGAACGATGCGGGTTACTTGTAACAAAGCGATCTCATTGTCACCAACACCAAGATCTTTTAGAAAGTGGTGGTTGGTTTTGTTCGGAATTCCATATTCATGATCAAAATCCATTACATTAGGAACCAGTGTGGCATCCAGATTGAATTTATTTTGAAAGGTTTCTACCCCAAAGGTGTTAATAACGGCATGTCTTACATCGGGCAGTAGTAAAGGGAAAGTGTCATTGATAAGGGTGTTGATCCCAGCATGCTCAGAAACATAACGTGTCCCTCTTTCCCAATGAAAATCATGGTCATGGGTGACAATGGGCAAACCTGTATTTTGAACTAGCTTTTTAATGGCTACCCCCATAGCAAGATGACTGGGGAGTGCCGAAGCATTTTCTGAAAGTAGGACTTCAATCTTATGGTTACTTACCCAATTGTTTAGCTCCTCTGCTATTGTATTAGAGATGTTTTCAATATGATCGAATAATGGGCCGGCATCTTTATCCGGTTCATAAAAAGCCTTCCGTTGTTCCCATTTTACCGCGGGAGAGAAAAATGAAAGTAAGGGAAAATGATCATGGTGTTGCTGATCCATTTTCCAGCATTCAAACTCACCGGACATGATAAACACTTCATGTCCCAGACGTTTTAATACTTCTATCCATTTCTCTGTTTCAAGAGCCACCCCGTCTACACCACCAATTCTTCCAAGTATAATTCCTATTCGCATATCTAAATTATGTCCTGTTTTGTCTCCGATAAATATACCTTATTACAGGAACTTTAAAATATTTTTTTGGGTTTATTCATAAAATATTTACTAAAGATTGATAAGTGTTCGAAAACTTCCGCTCGTACTCACCGGCACATTCGGGAGGGCGGGAAAGTACAAAGCGAGCATAAAATATACAGGGTGTTTGTGAAAGTGATTTTAGAACCATTTCCCGATATTTATTGGTTTTCTCAACATTTGTTTCACATTCTGCATTGTTTCTCCATTACTGAATTTTCTTTTATATTGAGCAGTGTTTTTTAGTTTTTCATTAGAATTTTCATTTTCGATTATTTTGGTCAGCTTTTGCTATATGTATTCCGTCGTTAAGTATATGAAAAGTATGCGATTTCGGAGTACAAATTTTTCAACTTACACGAATACTTAAATGGGCTGTAGACCCTGATATTAATGCCGTTTCGCTTATTTTTTATATACATCCTAAGTTTGCTTTTAATTATATTAACTAATTAATAGAAAGAACAAAAGAGCAGAGTAAGATTAAAGCGATTGATTTAGAGTAATTGGCATAAAATGCGTAAGTTTATAAATAAAACCAAAACAATCTAATTATGAAAAAAACCACTGTATTATTGAGCTTTTTAACAATTATCGCCTTGACTTTTTCTGCGTGTACCGATAAGCAAAAAGCAGAACCCATTGATATGGCAAATCTTAAAATAGAGATTCAGGCTATGGAAGATGCTTTCTCTGCAGGACAAAAGGCGAAGGATGCCGATGCAGTCGTAGTTTATTACAGCGAAAATGCCCTAAGTTATGGTCGTAATAAACAACCTAGATCAGGTAGGGCAGCCATCAGGGAAAGTATTGCAGAAGGTATTGCAAAAGACACCTTGGGTGGATATAATGTATACAAAGTAGTTGATCTTTTCGCTGAAGGTAATACCGCAGTAGAGATTGGCTCTTGGACACAATTTGATGCCTCTGGCACAGAAACTGAAAATGGATATTACATGTCTTATTTCGAAAAACATGACGGTAAATATGAATGCGTTCGTGATATGAATGTTAGTACAAAGCCTTTGAAGGAAGGTATGTAAGCAATTTTACACTATAAACTTAAACTGGTGGAGCCTGCGTTTTGCAGGCTCCATTTTTCTTGTTTGTGGTCATAAATTATTTATTTCTATGTCTTAACTTCTTAAAAAGGTGTTTGGGTGCCCCATTGGAGAATGCTACTGGGTATTTTGGGGCACGTTAATTCGTTCC
>CAXMOE010000244.1:0-332 GCA_964194835.1 uncultured Flavobacteriaceae bacterium
GATCTATTACAACCCATCTTAGAAAAAGCGCGTACGGCTATTCAAAACGTGGCAAGAGCGCAAGGAATTCAGTATGTATTGGATTCAGCAACGGGTAACGGAGTTATCCTAGCAGATGGAACCGATCTGCTTGCAGACGTAAAAAAAGAATTGGGAATATAATTATTTTCAATAGAAATACTCACAGACCTCATGGACTTCAAATTCTGCGAGGTCTTTTTTTATATCTTTAAACTATAAATGAATACTTTGTCTCCAATAGGCATTTTCGATTCCGGAGTAGGAGGTACTTCCATTTGGAAAGAAATACACCAACTCCTGCCTTTCGAAAA
>CAXMOE010000244.1:342-2740 GCA_964194835.1 uncultured Flavobacteriaceae bacterium
CCCTTATGGAAATAAATCCAGGGAGGAGATTATTTCGTTAAGCAAAAAGAACACCGAATTTTTACTCCGGAAAGAATGTAAAATAATCGTAGTGGCATGTAATACAGCCACAACCAACGCCATTGCGGACTTACGTGAAAACTATAACATTCCGTTTGTTGGCATTGAACCGGCCATTAAAACGGCGGCGTTGCGCACACATTCAAAAAGTATAGGTATCCTTGCTACTAAGGGAACCCTGAGCAGTCATTTATTTCATCAAACTTCGCAGGCCTTCACAGATGACATTTCAATTACAGAAATAATAGGTTCAGGATTGGTGCCACTTATTGAAGCGGGAATCCTGGATAGTGAGGAGATAATTCAGCTTCTAAAAAAATATATCCAGCCTATGCTCGATGCACGAGTAGATCATATAGTTTTAGGGTGTAGTCATTATCCCTATCTTATTCCTCAATTGGAAAAATTAATTCCACCACACATAACAATTATCGATTCCGGTGCGGCTGTGGCACAACAAACCAAAAATTTACTGGAAAAACACAATTTGCTGAATACCGATAATCATGTCCCGTTGCTTCGGTTTTTTACGAATTCAGAAATAGATACGTTGCGATTATTGTTGCGTGATTATGCAGATCGAATTGAAATAGAGGAAAGAGAGTTCTAGGATTTTTTACCGCAGGCGGTACGCTATAGGTGATGGGTGAATGGTAATAGTTAATAGCAAATTTTTTAACCGAAGTTAAATTTATATGATGCCTATCCAAAGTACGATAACAACTCTTTTTTCCTGGCAGGACTTACCATGATCTCCTTCCCATTATATAACACCACACTGCCCCCTTTTCCTTTTCTGTATTCTGTAATAGCATTGATATTCACTAAATAGGATTTATGTACACGGGCAAATCCACTTTCGGTCAGGAGCGTTTCAAAATACTTCAGGGTTTTGCTTACCAACTTCTTTTTATCCTGTAGGAATATTTGGGTATAATTGTCGTCGGCCTGGCAATACAATATATCCTCTATTTGTAGGACTTCAAACCCGTTTTGCAAAGGGATGGTGATCTTTCCCGTTACGGCGGTCTGTTTGGGCTTTAAGACTGTATTTTGTAAGCTGTTTTCTTTTTCTTTGATCTCATGGACATAATCGACAGCTTCGATGAGCTTATCGATAGAAATAGGCTTTAGCAAATAAAAAGATGCATGAGCGTTCAATGCATCGATGGCGTAGTGATCGTAAGCGGTGACAAAAACAGTTTCAAAGGTGCGGTCACCTACTTTATCCAGGAGATCGAAAGCATTTCCGTAGGGCATTTCCACATCGAGAAACACCAGATCCAATTCATGTTTTCGAATGAGTACCAAGGCATCATTCACATTGGCAGCCTCACCCAATACTTCGACTTTTGGGCAATACTTAGCGATATAATTCAGTAAGATATCTCTACTCGTTTCCTCGTCCTCAACTACTATTGCCTTTAAATTCATTTAGTCTTTTTTTAGTATTAACCGCACGCGCGTCCCTTCTTCGTTTTCGAATACATCTTCTACTGTCACATCCACTTTGTCCTGATACATTTCATTGAGAATAGAAATACGTTTGCGGATATTCCCCATCCCTTTGGAATTTTGTTTCTTTTGATGGTCTGTTTTAAGTTCCTTGGATTTCTTCCTTCCAATACCATCATCCGTGATAGTAATTGCAATGGTCTCCGGGTCTATTTGTTTTAGATCGATCTCCAATTTTCCTTTCTCCTCTTTATAACGAAGTCCATGCCATACCGCATTCTCTACATAAGGTTGTAATAACATAGGCGGAATCACAAAATCTTCTACATTGATCCTTTCATCCACAGTAACGGTATAATCAAATTTATCTTTAAACCGAAAATGTTCCAACTTCACGTAAAGCTGAAGCAATTCAATTTCTTTAGAAAGAGGAATAAAATCTTCCTCGCTGTTTTCCAATACCGAACGCATCAATTGTGAAAACTCACTCAAATATTTATTTGCAGCACGCTCGTCATTATTGGCGATAAAACTATTGACCGAATTGAGCGCGTTAAATATAAAATGTGGATTCATTTGAGTTCGCAGTGACTTCAACGCCAACTGATTGTTGGCATGTTTTTGCCGATTCACATTCCTCCTTTGATTATAAGCCTTAAACAACAATAGCAAGGCAATGACAATTAACGTACCGATAATCCACTTTTGTACCCGGTTGTTCTTTTGAATGAGTTCTTGATTTTCAAAAGCTAATTTATATCTGCTTTCATTGATAGCACGTTCGCTTTCAAGACTCGAAATACGATTTTGTTTGAGCGCAATTTCTTTGTTAAATCGTTTCGCCTGAGATAATTCCTGTTCTTTTTTAATATACAGCTCATCC
>CAXMOE010000245.1:0-377 GCA_964194835.1 uncultured Flavobacteriaceae bacterium
AGAAAAAATGAATATGTATTTAAATTTCATCACCTGATCTAGAATATAAAAAATATAAACACCTTATATGCGCCTTCCTATATCACAGAATTGGTCATCTCGTAATTGATTTACAAGTACAATTGTTGGTCAAAAGTTAGTTTAACACTATCCTGTGAATAAATTGTTCAAAGCTACCTGACAGTAAAGCTCATTTATTAATCTTCGTTTTATATTTTTATGCAAAGTTAATTTAAAAATAATCAAGAATGAAGAGCAAACTCAGTGCAGTTGAGTTATTCCATAGGTCATTTGGGCTAGGAGTGGCCAATACATTAAAAGCAGATTTGGGCTCCCCCAAAAACCTACTTCGATTTAATTTGATGGATGAAGAAAAC
>CAXMOE010000245.1:387-2127 GCA_964194835.1 uncultured Flavobacteriaceae bacterium
TATATATTGTGTGGGACCATTTTGGAACATGGGATGCATGACAAGATAGAAGAGGTTTTTGAAGAAATCCAAAGGAGCAATATGAGTAAATTGGGCCAAAACGGAAAACCAATTTATAGAGAAGATGGAAAAGTACTTAAGGGCCCCAATTATTTTAAACCTAACATAGAGAGTATATTAGAAAAATAACAAAGTACCTTTTAAAAGGTACTTTGTTGCTTATTCAAAAAATTGATATTGGTTATATTTTATACCTCCAGCCAAACTTGTCCTTGGCCTTATTGTATTGAATATCCATCAATTGCTTTTTAAAACTACTGGCGTAGGAATCTTCCAATTTTGGAAGTTCGTGTTTCTCACCTTTATACCCGAAGCCCAAAATTGGATTAATTACTGCTGCCGTACCACTTCCAAACATTTCTTTTAAGGTATTGTTTTTGGCGGCTTCAATAATCTCGGATACCTTTATAGGTCTTATTTCCAAATCTATTCCTTGATCCTTTGCCAAGTCAATAACACTTTTACGGGTAACCCCGTCCAATATTCTGTCGCTAATTGGGCCAGTCAGTAGCTTGTCATTTATTCTGATAAAAATGTTCATTGTACCTGCCTCCTCTATATATTCATGGGAATTGGCATCGGTCCATACTACTTGCTGGTAACCTTCCTTTTTAGCCAAATCAGTGGGATAGAACTGTCCGGCATAATTCCCCGCTGCCTTGGCTGATCCAAAACCACCATCGGCTGCCCTACTGAACTTTTCAGCGATTTTCACTCTCACTTCACCCCCGTAATATGATTGTGCAGGGGAACAGATAATAATAAATTTGTATTCTTCCGAGGGAGAGGCCATCACGCTGGGCTGGGATGCAATCACAAAGGGACGGATATATAAAGAATTTCCATAACCCGGTTTTATCCATTCCTTATCTAATTGTAAAAGAGCCTTTAGACTATCAAAGAAAAATTCTTTGGAAAACTCAGGCATGGCAAGTCTTGCGCAAGACTTATTGATGCGTTCAAAATTCTGATCCGGTCTAAATAGCCAAACTTCTCCATCGTCGTCCATATAGGCCTTCATTCCTTCAAAAACTGCTTGACCATAATGAAATACCCTAGCCGAAGGTTCTAGGGTCAAAGGTTGGTACGGCATTATTTTGGGAGTTTCCCAACCACCGTTTTTATAATCACATACCATCATATGGTCAGTAAAAACCTCTCCGAAAGTCAGATGGTCAAAATCTACCTGACCTATTTTCGAAGTCTTTGATTTTTCAATTATCAAGTTCTTTATCGTTGTATCCATTGAAATCACTTTAAAAAAAAATAAAATTAAGAAATTATCACTAGGTGATCCTTCTTTTTTTATTTAAAAAGGATCAGTTTTGCAATGCAGGTATGATTTTTACCATATGTGAATTATTTTAACATATTGATTGAGTTTTTGTAACTCCCATTTTGGTGAAATGCGCATAAAATTTCCCAAGGATTTTTAAATAAAACCTTGGAACAAAAAGAGTTGGACTGGAAATAGATGATGTTTCTGCCAAAATAATAGTATGAAGAGAAAGATAATTACAACTTCAGATGGTTCTAAAACCATTCAATTAGAGGAATGGGACGAGCAATACCATTCCAAACATGGTGCTATCCAAGAAGCGTATCATGTATTCATTAAGCATGGACTTTCTTTGTTTAAGAATCAGTCCATTTCTATTTTGGAAATTGGATTTGGGACTG
>CAXMOE010000245.1:2182-2714 GCA_964194835.1 uncultured Flavobacteriaceae bacterium
TTTAATCACTTGGATTGAAGCAGAAAAATTGGACCTTAAAATAAAATATTCAGGAGTAGAGGCATTTCCGGTGTCATTGGAAGAACTAAAACAGTTGAATTATATTTCAGAACTGAAGGCAGAAGCTTTTGAAAAAGGATTTTATGATATGCACAATAGCCCTTGGGGTGAAAGCGTAACTATACATGAAAACTTCAAACTTCATAAGCAACAAATGGATTTTATGAATATTGAGGCTGATAATTTATTCAACCTAATCTATTTCGATGCATTTGGTGCCCGTGTACAACCTGAGTTATGGACTGAGACCATATTCCAAAAAATGTTCACGGCATTACTTCCCAACGGTGTTTTGGTGACTTATTCAGCTAAAGGGAGTGTAAGACGTGCCATGCAAGCAGTTGGTTTTACCGTGGAGCGTTTACCGGGTCCTCCAGGAAAACGAGAAATGTTAAGAGCGATAAAATTATTACCTAACTCTTAGAATATGTTAATTTCCAAAGTTACGTTTGGAATACTTTAGCTGAAGTTT
>CAXMOE010000246.1:0-276 GCA_964194835.1 uncultured Flavobacteriaceae bacterium
TTACAATTTCTTGATTTTTGTTATTGCCCATAACAACTATAACTGCATTAATTTACAAATGTACAGTTAAAATTTATATTCTGGATACTTTATCAATACCGTTAATACGCTTTAAATTATCAATCAGTTTTTTAATGATTGAATTGTTTTTTACCATGACTGTTATCCTTCCTGTGAAGGTGCCGCCATCTGTGCTAAAATTTACATTACGCATATTAACGTGCATATTACCGGAAATGACATCTGTAATTTCACTTATAAGGCCAAGGTTATCTA
>CAXMOE010000246.1:286-2686 GCA_964194835.1 uncultured Flavobacteriaceae bacterium
TTTTGACTATCTACAGTGAATTCTTCTTGGGTAGAATCTATCCATTTTGCACTTATGATTCGGTATGCATAATTGGATTGTAATGAAATAGCATTTGGACAGTTTTTTTTGTGCACTTTTATTCCCTCGTTAACACTTACAAAACCAAAAACCTCGTCACCTGGTATCGGATTGCAGCATTGGGACAATTTGTATGGTAAACTTTCCTCCTCCTTTCCAAAGACCAGAGTATCATATTTAGAAGTGATTTCTTCCTTGTCTATATTCGCAGGAGCAGGATTTCTTCTGATTTTGCTTTTAAAGAAACTTATAAAGGCATTGTTATAGGAGGAGGCAAAATCCTTGAGCATCAGGTTGTCAATAGCACCAATACCAACTCTATAAAACAAGTCCAGACTTGTTTTTAATTTAAAATAGATTACCATTTTATTGATGCTGTCCTCGTTAAGCGGTATTTTTTGAGATTTTAGTTTTCTTCTTAAGATTTCCTTCCCATCAAGTCCTATACTTTTCTTTTCTTCCCGTAATGAAGATTTTATTTTGGACCTTGCCCTAGCGGTAGCTGCATAGTCCAGCCAGCTCTGATTGGGTTTTGCACTTTGAGAGGTTATGATTTCTACTTGATCACCACTTTTTAAAACCGTATTCAAAGGAACCAGTTTGCTGTTTACCTTGGCACCTCTGGTGTGCATTCCAACTTCGGTATGAATGCTAAAGGCAAAATCCAAGGGAGTGGCTCCCTTAGGCAAAGATTTTAATTCCCCCTTGGGGGTAAACACAAAGATTTCTTTGGAATAGAGATTTAACTTGAATTCCTCCACAAAGTCCACCGCATTGGTATTTGAATTTTCCAAAGCTTCCTGCAAACGATTGAGCCACATTTCTATACCTTGTTCTTTTTGGACACCATGCTTATAATTGAAGTGAGCGGCATATCCTTTCTCCGCAATTTCATGCATACGTTCACTACGAATCTGTGCTTCAACCCATTTATTCCCTGGTCCCATTACGGTGATATGAAGGGCTTCATACCCAGTTGATTTAGGGGAAGATATCCAATCGCGTAGCCTTATAGGATTTGGTGTAAAATGATCGGTGACGATGGAGTATATTTTCCAAGCAATGAATTTTTCGTTGTGTTTATCGGACTTGTAAATAATCCGAATGGCAAACTTGTCATAGATTTCATCAAAACCCACATTTTGAACCACCATTTTTGCCCGAATAGAATGAATTGATTTCGTTCTTCCCTTGATGGTGTATTCAAGACCTTCTTTGTCCAGAGAATCTCTTATGACATTGGAAAAATTATCTATATACTCTTTTTGCTCTTCCTTAGTTTCCTCAATCTTTCCTTGAATATCGTTGTATACTTCAGGTTCGGTATATTTAAGACTAAGGTCTTCAAGTTCTGTTTTTATATTATAAAGGCCTATTCTATGGGCAAGAGGAGCATAAATATATAAGGTTTCGGATGCAATTTTTACCTGTTTGTGCTCAGGCATAGCGTCCATTGTGAGCATATTGTGATAGCGGTCCGCTATTTTAATAATGATGACCCTAACATCGTCATGAAGGGTGAGTAGCATTTTCCTAAAATTCTCGGCTTGCTGGGATATGTTCATATCCTTTTTTAGGTGCGCTATTTTGGTAAGTCCATCAACAATACGTGCAACAGTTTCGCCAAACATTTGTTCGATATCGACAAGAGTATATTCGGTATCCTCCACAACATCATGTAACAAGGCCGAAGCAATTGAAACTGCATCCAAACCAATTTCGGAGGCAACAATTTTTGCCACTGCAATTGGATGAAAAATATAGGCTTCACCAGATTTTCTACGTTGATTTTTATGTGCGTCTACAGCAATATCAAAAGCAGATCGTATCAGTTTCTTATCTTCATTGGTAAGCATCTGATAGCTGATGCGAAGCAATTCTTTATATTGCTTGGCAATTTGTTTATTCTCTTCTTCTATGGCAGCTTCTGTCATCATTTATTAAATGTAGCACAATCTCTATTAGTTAACAACAATAATTATGCCTTTAAATTGCGTATTCTGTCAATAAGTGGTGGATGCGAATAATGCATAAATACATAGGCAGGATGCGGTGTGAGGTTGCTTAAACTGTTTTTTGAAAGTTTCTTTAAGGATGTGATCAGGGGCGATGCAGAAAAAGTGTTCTTGGCATAATTATCTGCCTCGTACTCGAATTTTCTGGAAAGGTAATTCATAATAAGTCCAGTAATCAACGAAATGGGACTGTATAGAATACCAAACCCGATCAAGGCGGCATGAAAACTTGGATAGGTTACCCCGATGGCCTTGGATACTTCTGGATTATTTATGAAAAGTGACAAGACAAATAGTGTAAATCCGGTGAGAATTATAGATGAGC
>CAXMOE010000247.1:0-2411 GCA_964194835.1 uncultured Flavobacteriaceae bacterium
ATAGAAGATCTGGATGGGGTACATGAGGGCACCCCCACAAACGCATTGTCAAAACGAACACCTTCTAAAGCCAATTGGTCAATAATTGGAGTGTTCACTACATCGTTTACCGATGGTACACCTTTATTGGCAAAACAACTTGCATAGTACCCCCAATCATCAGCAAAAAGAAACACGATATTGGGTTTTTTAGATGCGCTGGATTCTTGTCCTTGTATTTGAAACATAAACGCAATAATCAAAAAACCGGTAAAGAAAAACTTAATGATGACTCAAATATTGTTCTTTTCATTATATAGCCGCTAATCAAATGCCAGCTTCTATATGTAACCCTGTACTGGGAATGTACCATACATCCTTTGCTAAATCTACACCTCCGCCCATTTCTTCTTGCACAACTCTGTCGATAATATAGATACCAGTTTTGGACATATTGTTGAAATTATCCAAGCCTTCATTTGGGAAATTTACCCGAGTTCTATGGATGTTGAACTCTTCTGAAAATTTTCGTCCAAAAGTATCTTCTACTCCTTTTTTGCCGTACATAAACCCTAAAAGCCCACCCCACGTTGCGGTAGGGTTGTCAGAATCCCATCCGGCTAATACACCGATTTTAATAGTTTCTTTAAGGTCTCCCTCCCCGTACAAAAGACTCACGATACTTGCGGCAAAATTAATACCACCGGCAAAACAACCATTGCAGAAAATGTCCTTAGACGTAATCGTATAACCATCTTCCTGATTTACTTGATAACGCGTATAAACATTATCACGTGCTTGCTCCCAAGGAATACCTTGGTCGTAGTTGCTTTTTACAAAATCGTACATTTTTGCCACGTAAGAAGTTTCAGGAAGTCGTTTTCGTGCTTCATTGGCCATCCATTGAACCTGCTCTTTTTTAGAGAGGTCTTTATCAACATAGGATGTCAACGAATACATAATCACATAGAATTCTGATATCCATTGTGCATTCTCTCTAGCCACGGTTTGTATGGGCATTTTTGCCATTTTTAAAGCAACATCAGGCCGAGAAGGTGCAAAGAACCCAAATATTTCGGTTGTTAATTGCGCATCAATCATTTCGTGGTAATTGTCGTAAATAGTATCCTTAGATATTTCAGGGTCGCTTGTAGCTGGCGGTACTACACCATCTATCATTAATTCAAGGGCTCTTTGATTCGCCACCCACAGGTAATTTTCCTCTTCGTGTTTTAGGTGTTTTAACCAACCCTCTCTAATCTGTTCCCCAGTCAATATACTGGTCTTATTGGTATAGAGTAAGTGCTGGTACATATATTCTATATCGGTATCATCATCTGCACCCCAAATTTCATCTTCCCCTCTAAAGACAAAATCAATGTTGTCAGATAATTTACTAGGAACGCCTTCATCCCAAATACTTGGTTGATCGGGCTTTCCCCAATCTTCCCTTGTATAAAAGTCTCCAGTTTTTACTGCTCCTATATTTCCTATTTTGTCCATTTCAGTTACAAGACCTGTCCAATTGGCAATACACTGTGCCAACCAAAACCCATATAATCTCTCCGCATAGTCCGCTCTAGAAATTACCCTGTCCGTTGGCTTTGGGGTGTAATGTTTGTAAGTGAAATTTGAATCTTTGATGTCATTGACAATAGTATTCGCTTCAACTTTTTCAACTTCTTTACAGGAAAGAAATAATAAGGAAACGGTCAAGGCAATTGCAATTTGAGAATTATATTTCATTTTAGATCAAAATTAGTTTCTACTATTATTGTATTTAATTAATTATAAGCTGTCGATACATCCTATACATTTTTTGCCATAATAATTAATGACAAGCCTGCAATAAATAAGAAAAACATCAAAGCGATTAAGGAGTTGGTTCCTTTTGGAGCATTTTTAAATTCTTTCCAAATAAATATCCCCCAAATGGCAGCTACCATCGTAGCCCCCTGACCTAATCCATAAGAAATTGCAAATCCCGCTTCTCCTGCAGCTATCATATTAAAGAGAAAACCAACACACCAAATTACGCCTCCCAAAATTCCAATGATATGTAGTTTTGGTGTTCCTACTTTGAAATAGTCTTTATACGTTACTTTTTCACCACTTAAAGGACGATACATAAAAAAGGTGTTAAATAAGAAATTAGAAATAAATATCCCTATCGAAAACACAAATACCGCCGTGTAAGGAGTCAACATTCCTACTGTAGGGTTTGAAAAATCTTCTGACATAGAAGCTGCTACGAATCGATAGAAAAACCCCATCAGTACTCCTGCTGCTAAAGAAATCATGATTCCCTTGGTAGTCGCTGCTCCTTTTGATATTTTCTTATAAGCCAAAGCATCTATAACAATTGCCAAAGCCACAAGACCTACACCAGTAAACAACAGTACAGGGTCACCATCCGGTACGGCCATATAATT
>CAXMOE010000247.1:2421-2680 GCA_964194835.1 uncultured Flavobacteriaceae bacterium
CTAAGGCAATTCCAATTCCAATTGGAAAGGCAATGGCCATACCCGCAATATCGATAGCGGCTACCAATAATAAGTTTGCAATGTTAAAGATAACACCCCCTAATAGGGCATAAAAAATAGCATTTAACGAAGCATCTCCAAGGTTTGGTAGAAAAGCTTGCCCACTGTCTCCAGTGCTACCTAAAGTTAATCCAAACACAAGAGATAATAAAATTACTCCTAAGGTATAGTCCCAATAAAAAAGTGAAAAACTCCATTT
>CAXMOE010000248.1:0-376 GCA_964194835.1 uncultured Flavobacteriaceae bacterium
AAACCCCATTTTCATCAAGGATACCACCAAAAGTATCTCCAGACCGGATGGTATCTCGCACAACGATGAAATCGTTAAGAGTATATCCGTACTCTTTTAGGATTACTATTGCAGCTTCCGACTTGTCCTCAGTAAGGGCTCCTTCTTTATTAGGTTCACATGCGGCAAACCCCAGAGATATTAAACCAATTATAAGTAGGTGCTTCAATTTTTACTATTCTTTATGCTAGACATTTTTTCCCCAATCATCAATTTCCTCAGCAGTCCATACATCCGGGAAGAAGATACGTTTCTGATATTTTGGGAGCATGTATTTCGCCCAATCACTTCCACCTGTCGCTTCCTCAGTTTCATTACCATGACTTAGATATTTCAA
>CAXMOE010000248.1:386-2680 GCA_964194835.1 uncultured Flavobacteriaceae bacterium
TTGACTGTATGGTCATAATGCCTCATGGCATTTTTCAATTCAGGATTTTGTTGAACGTCTACAGGTAAACTTTTAAATTTTGCATACAAATTTATGGTATTATATTCTTTTGTAAATGCAACAAATTCATTTTTATATCTTTCTTCGAATGATTTTAACAAATAACTCTTCTTTCCTGTCTTAAAATTTTTCCCGGCTGCCTGCCAATAAAGATGATCTAAAGCATGCTCATATGAAGTGTTTCTATCGATGTTTTCTCTATATCTTGCATCGATGAGGTTGATGAGATCTGTAGAAGCAAATTCAATTTTACGATATTGCGCACTTTGGAATCCACTGGCCGGTGTTAATGTATTCCTGAATTTCAAATATTGTTCAACTTCCATTCCTTCGGTCATTATATTGAATGAGGAAGTAAGCATATCGAAATAACGGCTAACACGCATTAATCGTTCAGAAAAAAACTGCACCGATAAATTCTCGTGATGTGATACTTGCTGAATTTCCCAAAGTATCATCTTGAACAATAGCTCATTAATTTGATGATACATGATAAATATCATCTCATCCGGAAGGGTGGTACGCTGTATTTGAAGACTTAACAAGGCATCTGTTTGGATATAATCCCAATAGGTAATAGGTTCGCTATAGAGCAATCCTTCGAGATGCGTATCGAGATCCTGGCCTAAAGCATCGTATTTATCTTTTAGTTGCTCGAGTAATTTTTTGGTTTCTGGTTGGTTTTTCATCTTTAATCCACTTGTATTTTAAAGGAATTTTTCAACCCCTTGAATTCAATAAGTGATGCCTTTAAGGATCCTACGGTCAAATCGGCTTTGATCAACACCGGCATCCTATTATCATCGTCGCTCACCCAAACTGTGAGGCTCTCTTTTTCCTTAAACACCCGCCCGGATTGTACATAGGGCCTGAATTTCAGGGTAGGTACCATTCCAAATTTAGTGCGGATCACTTCCCGACCCAGGAATTTTAAACGAAATACATAGTTTTCCTTGTCAAAAAACATGTTCATATCCAATGTATCTCCTTCTTCAATGGTATCAATATCTAAATGGTTACGAAGGTAATAAAATGCTGAGACCATATCCTGTGCATCCTTTGGAAAATCGACCCACTCCTTGGTTTTATGTTTTTTGTTATGCACTAACGCCTTTCCAGCTTCGTGATCGAAATCAATTTGAATGTCCTTCGTATGACCTCCTTCATCGATGATTCGGATAAAGCGTAACGGAACATCCTTTTGTTTATCGATATATGTCTGGTAATCATCTTCAACCCTGAAAAATATACGTGATAATCCTACGGTCTTTCCATAGCCTTTCACATGAAATACTTCAGTACCTTCCAGCACCTCATCTCCTACCTCCAGGGTAGCGTATCCCGCAGTCAAAAACCCATAATGCACTCTAAACTTAAACCACTCTCCATCTCCATAGGCCTTTCCCTGCGCAAAAGAGAAAACGGTCGAAATGCACAATAGTAGAAATAAAAGTAGTTTCAATATGTTCATTTTATAGGTCATCAACGGGACATTTGCAAGGACTGTTCCAAAAACAAAAACTCCACCTTTTTAGACGATGGAGTTTTTAATGTGTTACAGGTATCAAAGGGTTCCTCGTTTAGCCTGTTGTCTTTCGATAGCTTCAAATAATGCTTTGAAATTACCGACCCCAAAAGATTGTGCCCCTTTGCGTTGAATAATCTCTATAAACATAGTGGGTCTATCCAATATGTTATTTGTAAACAACTGTAGTAAATACCCTTCTTCATCCCTGTCTATCAAAATTCCGTGTTTTTTTAGTAAGTCGATATCTTCGTCAATTTCTCCCACACGTTCCAAAACATCATCGTAATAGGTTTCCGGAACGTATAAAAACTCCACGCCTCGATCACGCATGACCGAAACAGTGGCTACAATATTATCTGTGGACAGGGCCAAATGTTGCACACCGGGGCCGTTATAAAAATCGAGATACTCTTCAATTTGCGACTTCTTTTCTGCCTTGGCGGGCTCGTTAATAGGAAATTTAATGCGGCCATTGCCGTTACTCATCACCTTACTCATCAAGGCGGTGAATTCGGTTGCGATATCGTCGTCTGCGAAGGAAATGATCTGTGCGAACCCCATCACTTCAGCATAGAATTTACACCATTTATTCATCTCATTCCACCCTACATTCCCAACTATGTGATCGATAAATTTCAATCCAACATCAGGCGGATTGTAATGCGAGTCCCATTTTTCATATCCAGGTAAGAAAACACCGTGATAA
>CAXMOE010000249.1:0-2662 GCA_964194835.1 uncultured Flavobacteriaceae bacterium
CGATATTGGTATAAATAAGGATTATGAGATGGACAAAGTATATTCGGATGGATTAAAATGCATAAACAGTGGTGTATTTAATGGGATTGACCTCTATGGCAAGGAATTGAACAAAAAATTAGATGGTTTTAAGGAGATATTTAATAACGCACGAAATATGGACCTTAAAACAAAAGTCCATATAGGGGAATTTTCAAGTTGCGAAACAATAGAGAACGCCATCACCGTACTTAAACCAAATGAGATACAGCACGGGATTAAAGCGGCAGACTCGGAAAAGACAATGAATATGATACTCAAAAATAATATACGATTGAATATATGTCCGCAGAGTAATATTTCATTGGGTTCGGTAAAAAATATTTCTGAACATCCAATAAGAAAGCTATATGATCATGGAATAAAAATAACTATAAATACGGATGATTTTCTATTATTTAATTCTACAATAACAGATCAATACATGACGCTCTTGGAACACAATATTTTTACATTTGAAGAAATCGAAGTTATCCGAAAAAATGGTTTTGTTTAGCCACTTCATCGCCCTTTTTAAAATCCGTTAACTATTAATCGACCCACCGTTAGTAATTTCTTTGTGCCCTTTTTTTATTCCATTGACAAAGTACATAGAAATTTCACCCAGTCCTTTCACCATGAAGTTTCCCCGAAGTGTACAGTCGTATTTGTCTTTAATAATATCATAAAGCGATGAGGATATGTTAATTTTATTGGGCACACCGCCACTTTCCATACGGGAGGCCGTATTTACCGTACTCCCCCAAATATCATAAGCAAATTTATTTACACCTACAATGCCAGCAACAACCGGCCCTGTGTGGATCCCTATTCTAACATCGAAGCCGACATCTCCATTGGCCTCCTTTTCTTTATTATAACTTAGCATACAATCCCTAATTTCAACGGCCGCATTAACAGCATCAAAAGGATGTGTTGTATTCTTTATGGGTAAACCGGCCACACACATATAGGAATCCCCTATTGTCTTTATTTTTTCCATATTGTATTTTCGGATAATGTTATCAAACCTGCTAAAACAATGGTGCAATTCGGTCACCAATTCATTGGCACTCATATTCTCGGAAATGGATGTAAAATCTTTAAAATCTGTGAAGAGAACCGTTACCGAATCATAATATTTCGCCTTGGCCTCTCCCGTACTTTTTAGTTCTTCGGCAGTTTCCAAAGGAAGAATATTAAGTAATAATTCATCAGATTTTTGTTTTTCTTTAGTCAGTTCTTCCGTTCGTTGGTTTATTTCCTTACGGGCAGTACTTAGATCTTTTACCATTTTATTAAAAGCGACGCCCAATTCCCCAATTTCGTCCCGTGATCTGTTGGTTACCGATTGTGTCAAATCACCCTCGCCAACCTTATTGGCAGCATCACGCAAAGCCAAGACCGGTACCGATATTTTTCTAGCCAGCCAGTACCCTATGACAAGACCAATAATGAATACAATAAGACTTGCCACGGCCGAAGCAATCCGGATTTGTCTTCTCCCTGTTACAATTTCTTCAGTGGAAAAACTCAGCATAATTTCTCCATTCATGACCGGAGTTGAAAAAGGAGTGCTTTTATTAATAAAAAAATCATTGGAAGCCTCATAAGGGTCTACTAGGATATTTTCTGGGTAGGTTTTAAATACGGTCTTATTGATCTTAAACCCATGATGACCTTCATTCCAAACGCTATCGGTCTGTATTAAGCTAACAAATTGCAGGCGACTATCGTCCCGGACAAAATTTAAGGCCGTTTCTACCCCTTCAAAATTTTCCTCAATTAGGGCTATTTTAACACCTAAAGCAACAGTATTGGCATAATTTTCAATTTCTGTATTATAATTTTCAAGCAGATATCGTTCTTGCCGTGCAGGGTAATAGAATAGTATGAATAGCGCAAACATTAATACTACAGATAAAACTGTCAACATTATTTTACTCTGAACTGATAAGACCATTTATATGTTTCGAGTGTTAATTTGTGAGTGGGAAAGACAATATGTAGAAATATGTATTCTAATACAGTCTAGATATGCTTTTTCCCGTCCACAAGAATTATTTTTATAAATTCGTCGTTTCCATTTTGCAAAACTCCTATGGCCCCGGGGGTTTGTTCTACATAGGCTTTTAGTTCATTTACTGAATTAAAAAAGGTTGGTGCCTTTACATTTCCCTGAAAAACCAATGCCAAAAAATGCTTGTTCAACTCGTTCCCGGTCATATTATACAGCTTGTCACATGTAGCTGTTCCCACAGGTGTGTTTGTTTTCATTAAGGCTATAACAACCTTGGAACCATCGTTCCATCGTAATCTCTCACCCTTTAAGACCGATTTAAGCTGATCCATGTTCATTTCTGAGGGAACAGACTGTGCATTTCCTATAACGGTAAGGGGATTTTCCTGGGCATTGACAGACAAAGGCAATAATAAACCTAGAAATAATGTAAATATGAAATTGAATAGTTTGCGTTTCATAGGTTTTTTAATTAAAATCCGATTGCAATTTGTGCTGACAACTTATTAATGTTGCCCAATACATTACTGTCTGCATGTTGGTATTCAAGTTTAAGAACAGCCAAGTAATTGATTTCATATCTCAAGCCTGCCACAAAAGAAGTTGTATCATCATTGTTAAAAT
>CAXMOE010000250.1:0-2608 GCA_964194835.1 uncultured Flavobacteriaceae bacterium
CAACAACCCCGTTGAAACCCAAGAAAGAGTTTTTAAACAGCTTATAAAAGGGGGATCCGAAACACAATTTGGGAGAGATCACAGTTTTAATGAAATAAAAACGCATTCGGACTTCGTGAAAAACGTTCCTATACGGGACTACGAAGCCCTTAAGGAATATGTGGAAAAAGTTGTTGCAGGGGAGGAGGACGTGCTTTGGAAAGGAAAACCGGTATATATTGCAAAAACTTCTGGAACCACCTCTGGCGCCAAATATATTCCAATTACCCAAGAATCAATTAAGCATCAGGTTGAGGCCTCTAGAAATGCCATCCTGAATTATATTCACGAAACAGGAAATTCCCTTTTTGTGGACGGTAAGATGATATTTCTACAGGGAAGTCCAGAAATGGAAGAGAAAAACGGTATTAAACTCGGAAGGCTATCAGGAATATCGGCACATTATGTTCCCAACTACCTACAAAGAAATAGATTGCCTACTTGGGAAACTAATTGTATAGAGGACTGGGAAACCAAGGTAAACGAAATTGTAAAGGAGACCATAAATGAAGATATGACGGTCATTGCCGGAATTCCTTCCTGGGTACAGATGTATTTTGAACGGTTGAACTCCAAAACCAACAAAAAAGTTGGCGAGCTTTTTAAAAACTTTCAATTGTTTATCTATGGCGGCGTCAATTTTGCGCCCTATCAGGCCAAATTTGAAAGTTTAATCGGGAGAAAGGTAGACAGTATAGAATTGTTTCCGGCCAGTGAGGGTTTTTTTGCTTATCAAAACTCCCAAAAAGAGAAGGGAATGTTGCTTTTATTGGATTCGGGGATATTTTACGAATTTATAAAAGCAGATGAGTTTTTTGATGAAAAGGCTGAACGCAACACATTAAAAGGCATAGAGTTGGGGGTAAATTATGTTATGATAATTTCTACCAATGCAGGACTTTGGGCTTACAATCTTGGAGATACCGTTCAGTTTATTTCATTAATGCCCTTTAAAATTATCGTTTCTGGCCGAATTAAGCATTTTATATCAGCATTTGGGGAACACGTAATTGCCAAAGAAGTAGAAGAAGCCATGCAACATGCCATTAAGTTAACCGACGCGCAGGTAAACGAGTTTACAGTGGCACCGGAAATTAACCCGGCAGCGAATGAGCTCCCCTATCACGAATGGTTAATAGAGTTTGAGCAACTTCCCACCGACCTCGCAAAATTCAATGAAATTTTGGACAAGTCACTTCAAGAACAGAACAGTTATTATTTTGATCTCATCGAGGGTAAAATTCTACAACCGCTAAAAATAACCCAAATAAGGGAAAATGGTTTCTATGAATATATGAAATCCATTGGCAAATTGGGAGGTCAGAACAAGATACAACGATTATCGAACGATAGAATTTTGGCAAAGGCATTATCGGCTCAAATAAAGGATTAGATCAATTGTAGATTGCTCAGAATTTAGAAAGAAACACTGTGTTAAACAATGTAATAGGTCTTCACATAAAATAGTGTCTTGCGGAATTAATCCTAATTTTTAATTGTAATTTTACGAGAATTTAATCTATGAATCGAACAACAAACACTACCAGGGCGCAAGAATCCACTAATGCCATTGAACGTTTGTATATAACAATGCGACATTTGTTCAACCGGGGATTCTATAAACCTACAGGGGTATCCGGCGAGACAATAAAAAATGCCCTACTACAATTACGGCCGGAGATTTATGGTTCCATTGCAGAAGAAAAAGCAGAACTGAACGGACTTGTATATGTGTTGGAACGTTTGCCTGAAGGAATAGAACAATGTCGTTTTATTAATCTTACTTCTGACGAAGGATATGCAAAATCACATTTAAACCCCATTATTCCTCCAAAAAGAAGAAGAAACTGCTATAGAATAGACGAGGAACAGATGAATATTGAGATTACTCGCGGACGATCCGACATTTATGATATTCTTACACACCTTACATTTTTGATTATTGAGTCACAAAAGATATGTAAGCGGGTATTGATAGAAGATACCGATAGGACAATACGCGACTGGAGTAAACTGGAAACGGCGGTACTAAAAGATAATCTTACCCAATCGGAAAAGGAAGTAGCTTTAATCCACACTGCAAACATTTTGGGAAGGCCTTTTATGGAAACGATTGAGTTTTATGAAAAATTGGCCACTGAAAAGGAGCCTGAACGATTTTTGAAAATTATTTATTGGTTGGGAAAACTCGCCATTGAGGAAGAAATAACGGGAGACAAAAGAACCATTACTTTTAGTACATTGTTAAGGGAACGGTTGGGGCACCATATCCATGGAGAAAGATGGGCTAATACCATAAAGGAAACACTGTTGAAACATGGTCTATTGGGAAGACCTATCCATATCATTAGTGCCAACATGCATAGCGTTATGAATTCTTTATTTGCAAAGAAAGCGTTGTCAAAGGAATTTCCGAAGAATGGATCTCTTGAAATTTATGAAGCTTTGAGCGCAACAGACAATATAGCCTTGCAAAAGAAAGTTACAACTATTGCAGAAAAAAATGGAATGATTGCTATAGACGACATTTCAGGAACCAATATAGATGTTCAGATATTTGATATGGCCA
>CAXMOE010000251.1:0-2561 GCA_964194835.1 uncultured Flavobacteriaceae bacterium
TTAACCTACAAAACCTACTTATGAAAACTTTTTTTAAATCAGCTGTACTAGCCTTTTTGTTAGTACTATCTTCTTGTGGAACGGATGATGCATCTTTATCCAACGAAGAAATAAACGAACAAGCAGAACAATTGGAAAGTACTCCTTTGGAGGCCAATCAAGTTTCCAATAATGTAAATATTAAAGGAGGTACCAAAGAAGAAGGGATGCCCCCAACACCAAACGAAGCTATATCCTTGGAAGTGTCCAATGCAGGAACTACTGCCTTTTTAGGAGAGGGATTTGAAGTTTCTTTAAATTCTGATGCGGATATCCTAGGAGTCTATATTCAATTTAAGGCTAAAGATGGTTCTGTTGCCGATAGTTACTATGATGTAAATATTGATGTCAATTCCTCAAATAAACAAGGAAAACCCGTTAGAGCTTTAAAAACAAAACAACATACTTTAAATTCTTTGAGTAACAAAGCTGACGATGTAATCCTTGATGTAGATTTTGGTTCTCAAATACTCCCTGGGGAATTTTGTTATGTATTATGTGTGTACGATATTCAAGGAAATATTAGTGCTCCCCAAGAAGTGTGCGCAACCGTGGAAAGTTGGGGCGGTTATAGTGAAATGGCAGGTACGTGGAGATTGGTTAAGGAAGAGGAAACATATGATGGTGAAACTTCAATATCCTATGTAGGGATTGAAAATTGTGAAACTGAAACTTATGAGTGCAGCAATGGAATTGCATATGAAGCATCAGAATGTTATACCCCAGAATATGGGACAGTAATTGTAAATTCCGATGGAACATATACCGCAGATTTTAAAGGCGTTGACAGAGTCCTTGCTTATGAAGCATCTGCTCAAAATTGTGAAGCTGTTTATGAAGACCAAGTATATAGGCATCAAAGTGAAGGTAACTGGGCCTATGTTGCCGAAGAAGGTCGTTTAACCATTGTAGAATATATGTACTCCAATGAAGAAAATGGCGAAGTGGAATCGGTTACTCTAGAGCCTGGAGATGCTGAGCTTATAATTGATGGTAATATAGTAATTAGTGGAGATTCATTTTTTATCACAGAATCTGAAGATTATAATGGAGATGGTATTATAGATGAAGTAAATAAGTACTATTTCGAAAAGTAAAACTAAAAAGCGATTGTTTCTTGGTTTGCAGTACGTTATAATATATAATTCAGTCATAAAAAATAAAATAGGTTATGAGATTACCTGCACTTGGGCAGCAACCACTCCTTTTCTTCCTTCTTCTTCTTCGTATTCTACTTTGTCGCCTTCTCTGAGTTCCACTCCGTTCAAAGCAGTTGCATGAACAAAGATGTCTTTTTGGGTGTCGTCGTTTGTAATGAACCCGTATCCTTTGGATTCATTATAAAATTTTACTGTTCCAGTCATTCAATTAAAAATTAAAAAAATAATACTTAGGTTTATATACTAAATTTATGATTTTTTGTACAGACCTTATTATGTTGAAGGACAAATCTTTATAAAATTAAGGTTTTTTGGACTTTTCACTTTGTTTACCTTGCATTTTTCTAATATTTTCCTCGTTAAGCATATAATCTTTTACTTTTTTCCCCTTGCTCTCTTTTATTAAAAAAAGAGGCATGGCTATAAGAAAAAGACCTACCGTACCAAAGCCTATGCATTTATTGGCCAGGGCCAGGTTATCTTCCTGTACAGTGAAACCATAGATAATGGAGGCAAACGAGGCCAAAACAATCAATATGATTACATATTTCATCTTCATCGTAACAACTATCTGGTAAAATTAATCAACTTTCTTCGGTAGGCTGTCAATAATTTCGATTTTGACACAAAACCGTAATATTTGCCCTCTTTAATAACGGGAAGGTTCCAAGCTCCACTGTCTTGAAATTTCTTCATTACCTTTTGCATGGTATCAGTTTCATAAAATATATATTCCGGGGCATTGTGCATTAACGAATCCACTTTTGTGGTTTCATATAGCGATGTATCGAACATAAATTCCCGAATATCATCCAGCAAAACAATACCTACCAATGCCTTTTTGTCGTCAATGACAGGGAATATATTACGTGCAGATTTAGCTACGGATTTGTGCAGCATTTCACCCAAGGTCATGTCGGCTGTTACAGGTTTGAAATTTTTCTCAATAACGTTGTCAAGTTGCATTAAGGTCAGTACTGTTTGATCCTTATTGTGTGTCAATAATGCACCGCTTTCAGCAAGCTCCCGGGTATAGATACTATAATCAATGGCATTTTTGGTAATCAGATAAGAGATTGAAGAAGTAATCATTAAGGGAACAAAAAGTTCGTATCCTCCCGTAATTTCTGCTATCAAGAAAATAGCTGTCAAGGGAGCATGCAACACACCTGCAATTAGACCGGCCATTCCTATTAAGGTGAAATTACTCTCAGAAACGCTAAATCCAACTCCTAAATTATTAATGACTTTGGCAACAACATTTCCCAGGGCACTTCCCATGACCATAGTTGGGATAAAAATGCCCCCAGAACCTCCTGCAGCGAAGGTAGCTGTCATAGCCACGGCCTTAAAGATGGTAAG
>CAXMOE010000252.1:0-2559 GCA_964194835.1 uncultured Flavobacteriaceae bacterium
CGAGCTCTGGGATGGAGGTCACAGAGTTCCTTGTTTTATTAACTGGGCGGAAGGAAATTTTCAAAATATTGGTGATGAAGTTTCTGGGCTGGCTGAGGTTCAGGATATTCTTCCAACTTTGGTTGACCTTTGCAATTTACATAAACCAACGCCCATTGAATTTGATGGCATGAGTTTGGCTCCGGTTTTACGTGGCGAAGGTGAAATTTCTGACGACAGGATGCTAATCATAAATTACAGCCGAATGCCAAATTTTATCAACTACCCGGCACCTCACGGTCAAACTATTGTTAGAAAAGAGGGTGCTGCTGTGCTGTGGAAAGACTGGCGCTTGCTAGAGTCACGAGAACTTTACAATTTAAGTACTGATCCATTGCAAAAAGACAATGTTTACGACCAAAATCTTAAGGTAGTAAAAGAAATGGAAAACCAACTTGATATTTGGTGGGACGGAGTAAAAGATGATGTAAATGAACCTCAAAAAATTATAGTAGGGAACGATAATGAAAACCCAAGTTTTTTAACGGCTTGTGATTGGCTGGATGTATTTATCGACCAGCAGCCACAGATTAGCCGGGGAGAACGAAAAAATTCATACTGGTGTTTGGATGTGGCGCAAGAGGGAGACTATGAAATTGAACTTCGTCGCTGGCCCAAAGAAACGAACTCGCCAATTGCGGGTCTATGTACAATGATAGATAGAAATGGAAATATTGGAGGGACAGCTTTACCGATAGTTTCTGCAAGTATCTATATCGGAGGAATGGAACTGCGCTCTATTGCAGAGAAAAATCCGTATAGATTCGAAGGATTAACAAAAGAAGTGACTCTTGAAGATAAGGCAATTACCTTTGATGTACATCTTAAACCAGGCCCCATTTATTTGCACACTTTTTTTAAGATTAAAGGTCAGGGAACTATAGGCGCTTATTATGCCTATGTAACTCGTAAATAGAGAAAAATATAAAATTAAACCAATGAGAATTCGTGTAGTCATAAGTATCGTTTTTGCCTTTGCCTTATTTATGGCAAGTGAAGTTTGTGCCCAAAACAAAAAACCTCTCAATATTCTACTTTTTACTGCCGATGATTTAGATAAACACTCGCTGGGGTGTTACGGAGGACAAGTTGAAGATATTTCGCCAAATATTGACAAGTTTGCTGCGGAAGGGCTGATGTTTAATAATGCCTTTGTAAACAATTCTATTTGTTCACCAAGCCGGGCGATACTTGCCACAGGTTTGTATGGACATAACAGTGGGGTAATGGGTTTTATGAAAATGCCGCCAGACAATAAATCCCCGCTATTAATGGAGTTAGTTCGCAAGCATGGCTACCAGGTTGGTGTGCTTAGCAAAGTAGAACATTCAACCCCCAAAGAATCATTTGAGTGGGACTTTGTTTATACAAAACAACAGCTGGGAAACGGAAGAAATCCTGATTTATATTATAAAAGAGCAAAAGACTTTTTTAACACTGCAAAGAATACTGGAAAACCATTCTATTTTATGGTGAATTCGGATGACCCCCACAGACCTTTTTTTGTGCCAGGACAAGAACTTAAGGGAGGAATGGCCGAACCATCACGTATTTATTCCCCTGAAGAAATTGAGGTCCCTGGCTTTTTACCTGATTTGCCAGGCGTAAGAAAAGAACTGAGTTATTATTACAACTCCGCGAAACGATTGGACGATACTTTTGGTAAAGTAATGCAGGCGCTTGAAGAAAGTGGATACAAAGAAAATACACTGGTAATTTTTATGTCGGACAATGGAATTGCCCTGCCTTTTGCAAAAGTGTGATAATTATAGTGCCAGCAGCAGGACTCCCTGGATTGTTCGATGGCCGGGAGTTGTAAAGGAAGGAACCGTAAATGATAAAAATCTTATTTCGGGTGTGGATTATTACCCCACCATTTTGGAAGCCTGCGGAATAAAAGCCAGTACAAAACCTGATGGAGTATCACGACTTCCGCTTTATAAAGGGAAAAAACAGAAAGTTGATTCATTTGTGTTTACGCAAATCGATAGCAAAGCTGGTGGAAGAAAAGCCTCAATGCGCAGCAATGCAAGCCCCATGCGTAGTGTGAAAAACCTTGAATACAACTACATATTTAATGCCTGGGCATACACAAACGCAATTCACTATACCAATAACGAAGGAATCACTATGAAAGCCATGCAAGAGGCAGCAAAATCCAACGAAGAAATCAAAAACAGAGTTGATTTTTTTCGCAGACGACCACTTGAAGAATTTTACGATATACGCAAAGATCCCGATTGTTTAAATAACTTGATTTCAGATCCAAAATATACCGGTGAAATTCAGCGGATGAGTAATGAATTAAACAAATGGATGAAGGAATACAAGGATCCGCTTTTATATGTCTATGAAAATAGAGATAACAAAGAAATAGTCATGGATAAACTTTATCATTTGTATCCTGATTTGAAAGTGGTGGATGCGAGAACTGATTTTATTGAAAAACATTAGAAACAAAAACTTAGAATCAAATGAAAAAAAAAGTATTATTCATATATGCAACTTTTTTATATGCAG
>CAXMOE010000253.1:0-2555 GCA_964194835.1 uncultured Flavobacteriaceae bacterium
CTCATTATTAAAGATCAAATTGTATCAACAGGCAAGGGTGTTAATCCTGTAGAGGCATTGGAAGCCATTGAAGATAGAAAGGAAACCGTGTTACAGCAAAGCATGTATACAGGAAGTGCCTATGGGTTAAGGTTACTACCCTATGAGCGAAGTATTTCCAGAGATTATTTTATTAGCGGCACAGACAACTTTGTTATTGCCAAAAGCCTGGCTCAAACCGGGGATTGGCAGGGAGCCTCTAAATTATGGGAGAAAGAAGCCGTTAATCCAAAGCCAAAAATAAGGGCTAGGGCCTGTCATAATATGGCTGTTATTCATGAGCTCAATGGAGATTTGGAGAAGGCAAAGGAATGGGCCTCAAAATCGTATACTAGTCATAAGAATAAAAATGCTTTTCAGTATATGGAAGCCCTTGACCTTAGAATAGCTCAAAATGATTTGTTGCAAGAACAACTATCATTCAGCGCGTCTTCAAAATGAAAATTGGAATAGTCACTTCATTGTATTTGTCAGCCTATTGCTTATGGCTTTTTAATCGCTTATTTTTAGCGTAATTAAAATTATTCATTTTCAATGACCATCAATATTCATAAAAGTTGGAAAAGAAACCTTTCCGACGAAATTGATAAACCTTATTTTCCGGCCTTAATGAGTTTTGTAAATAACGAATATGGCCAACATACCTGTTCTCCGAACAATTCGTCCATTTTTGCAGCTTTTGACTACTGTCCTTATCATGCTACGAAGGTAGTCATCATAGGACAGGACCCATATCATGGACCAGGACAGGCCAACGGGTTGAGTTTTTCTGTAAACGATGAAATTCCACATCCTCCATCGCTTGTAAATATTTTCAAGGAAATTCAAACCGATTTAGGAAAACCTTACCCTAAAAGTGGAAACTTGGAACATTGGGCCAAACAAGGAGTTTTGTTATTGAATGCCACGTTAACGGTTAGGGCCCATCAAGCAGGGAGTCATCAAAAAAAAGGTTGGGAAACATTTACCGATGCAATCATTAAAAACCTTTCTAACGAAAAAGAAGGACTTGTTTTTATGCTATGGGGCGGATTTGCCAAAAAAAAAATAACATTAATTGATGATTCAAAACATTATGTGCTTAAATCAGGTCATCCATCGCCACTAAGTGCAAATCGTGGACTATGGTTTGGAAATAAACACTTTAGCAGATGTAACGAATTGCTTCACAAATCGGGTAAAGAAAAAATCCATTGGTGATTTATCGGCCTTATATTTCTAAATTTTAGTAAAGAAAATAATCTTAATTACTATCTTTACTATAAGTGTTACTATGAACCTGATTTCACCACAATGAATTCGACTAAATTAAATTCCATATTATTGGTAGATGATGACTCGGTAAATAATTTTTTAAATAAAATATTTATCGAAAAATTGGACTTAAATGTTGAAGTCAACACTGCTTTGAATGGTAAGGAGGCCTTAGGAATTCTTGGAAACAAGGGGCCGTACAAAGGTGATGACCCTATTGGATCTCCATGTTTGTTGATTTTGGACATCAAAATGCCAGTAATGAACGGCTGGGAATTCTTAGAGGCATATGACAAGGAGTTTAGTGAGAAAGAAAAAGATAATGTGGTTATCGTAATGATTACCATAAGTGATGACGAAAAGGATGAAATACAAGCTAAAAACAATCCTTATGTAAAGGAATTTATTCAAAAACCCTTATCGGATGTAAAGTTTGCCGATTTAATTCATAAACACTTTGCCAACTAGCCCTTGAAATACAGCAGACAAAAGCTAGTTCCCAATTAATATATGGTCAACACCTAAGTTTTTTTCTATAAGATTTAAATTAATTAGCTGTTTTTGAACCTTCTTTATAGTTTCTTCATTCAACTGGTTTTGGCTCCACCTTGTTAACGACAACCACTCTTGTATATCTTCCAAACGCTGTCCATACCTATTTGCAAGGGTACGGTCTATACTGGGAATAGATTTAAATTCGGCGGTATATAAATTTATTTCTTCTAAAATGTGTTGCAGGATATTTCGATTTTTCGATATAAAATTATCAGTAGCAGCAATCACGAAACAAGGCCAAGGGGTAGGGCAGTCGTCCAATCTTCGGAAAATGGACTTATCCACCAGTGGTTTGGTCGTAAAGTGTTCCCACATAAAATAATCTGCCTTGCCAGAGGATAATGCATCGACGGCACCTTCCAAATCATTAATGACTTCAAACTCAAGATCGTTGGTTGTCCAACCATTTTTTTGTGCATGTATATAGGCCATTAAATGACTTCCGCTGCCAAAACGACTAATTGCTGCCTTGGTGTTTTGTAGCTCGGGAATACCGAGGTACTTACTTTTGGAATCTACATGTATTCCCCATAACAAGGGAGAGGCAATATATTCCTGAACGATTTTAACAGTGCTGCCTTCCGTAATACTTTTGATGACTCCCTCAGTGAGAATAATCGCCAAATCCGATTTGCCGTCATCCAGTATTTGGCACATTTTTCCTGTACCTTCCGGAATGTTGGTCCATTGCAGGTCAATTCCCCGTT
>CAXMOE010000254.1:0-244 GCA_964194835.1 uncultured Flavobacteriaceae bacterium
ACAAATAATGATCATGAAATGACCTTTTTTCCCTTAAGCGATCGGGAACCTTATGAAAAGGCCTATCAAAAGTGGAAAAGTGAATTGGAATTAATAATGAAACATAAATAAGAAGGATAAAATAAAATAATATGGCAATTTTAGGAGACAAAGAGTACTACAAAGGAATTGGGGAAATCAAGTTTGAAGGAAAAGAATCAGATAATCCCTTGGCGTTTAAATATTACAATCCAGATCAAATCGT
>CAXMOE010000254.1:254-2159 GCA_964194835.1 uncultured Flavobacteriaceae bacterium
GCTGGAAAAACGATGGGCGATCATTTTAGGTTTGCCATTGCCTATTGGCATACGTTCTGTGGGCAAGGAGGGGATCCCTTTGGTCCAGGAACACAAAATTTTTCATGGGATCAGTCACCAGACCCTATTCAGGCTTCGAAAGACAAGGCTGATGCAGCCTTCGAATTTATAAGCAAAATGGGATTTGATTATTTTTGTTTTCATGACTATGATCTTATTCAAGAAGGAGCAACCTTTGCAGAATCGGAACAAAGATTGGACATTATTACCAATTATTTAAAAGAAAAGCAGGCCCAGTCTGGAATCAAATTATTATGGGGTACCGCAAATTGCTTTTCCAATCCACGTTACATGAATGGAGCGGCTACCAATCCGGAATTTAATGTGTTGGCAAGAGCTGGAGGTCAAATAAAACTTGCCCTAGATGCTACCATAGCCCTGAATGGGGAAAACTATGTATTTTGGGGAGGAAGAGAAGGATATATGTCTTTGTTGAATACAGATATGGGCAGAGAATTGGATCATATGGGACAATTCTTAACAATGGCTAGAGATTATGCCAGAGGTCAAGGATTTAAAGGGAACTTTTTTATAGAACCGAAACCTATGGAGCCCATGAAACATCAATACGATTTTGATACTGCTACAGCCATAGGATTTTTGCGGGAATACGGATTGGACAAAGATTTTAAAATAAATATAGAGGTCAACCATGCTACCTTGGCACAACATACTTTTCAGCATGAACTTGAAGTAGCTGCCAAAGCAGGGATGTTGGGCAGTTTGGACGCCAACCGTGGAGATTATCAGAACGGTTGGGATACCGATCAGTTCCCCAATAGTATTCTAGAAACCACAGAAGCTATGTTAGTGTTCCTTAAAGCCGGGGGTTTACAGGGAGGAGGTATCAATTTCGATGCTAAAATAAGAAGAAATTCAACTGATGTGGATGATGTATTCCATGCCCATATTGGAGGAGCAGATACATTTGCACGTGCATTACTGACTGCGGATAAAATTATAAATTCTTCTGCCTATGAAAACCTACGTCAAAAACGCTATAGTTCCTTTGATTCTGGAAATGGGGCAGCCTTTGAGGCGGGAGAATTAAACCTAAGGGACTTATATAAAATAGCTTCTGAAAATGGTGAGCTGGAGCTACAAAGTGGCAAACAGGAATTGTTCGAAAATATTTTAAACCAATATATTTAAAACACAAAGTAATAGTGAATGCCAATGTACAAAACACTGCTTTCAAGCATCATATTTGTTTGTATTTCATGTACTGTCGCGAGCCAGGATAAAGAAGTGATGGCCATTGACAATGAATCCATGACAGCTAAAGCCATTTCAATAGAAAACGACCCAGTTTTGGATGGAGATGTGTTGAACGACCCAGTTTGGCAGCAAATAATGCCTTTTGGAGATTTAAAGCAGACCCAACCCAACTTTGGACAGGCCGCAAGTGAAAAAACTGAGATTCGTATTGCCTATACAGACCAGATATTTTATGTATCGGTTGTATGCCATGATGCCCAACCGAATAAACTGGTTGTCTCGGATGCCAGAAGGGACGCCAATTTGGACAATACGGATGCTTTTCTTTTTATTTTGGACACCTACAAGGATAATCAAAATGGTTTTGTTTTTGGCACCAATTCCCTTGGGGTAGAATATGATGCACAGGTAGATAACGAAGGACAGGGCAACTTTAATGTCAATCGTCAACAAGGAGGTACCATTGGCGGGTTCAACCTCAATTGGGACGGTTCCTGGGAGGTTAAAACCATGGTAGGAGACTTTGGCTGGAGCGCCGAATTTGCCATCCCCATTCGCACCTTACGGTTTCAATCGGGAAAGGATTGGGGCATCAATTTTCGAAGGAATATAAGAAAGACCAATGAA
>CAXMOE010000254.1:2304-2550 GCA_964194835.1 uncultured Flavobacteriaceae bacterium
GCTGAATTTACGAAGCCCTGGAAATTTAAAGGTTATTCCCTATGCATTGGGACAGTCTGCCAAAGATTTTGAAATAACCGATTCCAAAACAGAATTTACTTCGGAGATAGGGGGAGATATCAAATATAGTATTACACCAAGCCTAACCCTAGATCTGACGTATAATACGGACTTTGCGCAGGTTGAAGTAGACGAGCAACAGGTAAATCTAGATCGTTTTAATTTATTCTTTCCGGAGAAACGCTC
>CAXMOE010000255.1:0-365 GCA_964194835.1 uncultured Flavobacteriaceae bacterium
CAATCTTGCCATTCATGGCCTCAATCTGGTTTTTAGTGATAAAAAGGCCAATGCCTTTGGCATCTTTATGATTGTGAAATGTTTTGTACATGCCAAAAATTTTACTGCCGTGCCGCTCAAGATCTATTCCCTGGCCATTATCACTGACCGCGAGTACAACCTGGTCTCCTTCTTCTTTAGAAGAGACCAAAATATTGGGTTGCCTGTCCGGGTCACTATATTTAATGCTATTGGTAAATAAATTTAATAATATACTGTCTAAATACGCCGGAACAGCCTTCAGGTACTGTGTTTTTGGCACATCTATTTGGCACATGACATCTTTGTCCCTAAATAAGACATTTAGGTTTTTCCCCACGTTTTTT
>CAXMOE010000255.1:375-2185 GCA_964194835.1 uncultured Flavobacteriaceae bacterium
CGTAAAGATTAATGACCTCCATCTTTTCGGTTACATCAATCTTAACCTTAACTACTTCGTTCAGATGTTGTACGGTTTCACTTAGGCTATTGGATGCCTCCTCCAACATCTTGATCAAGTTTTTCTGCTCTTCCCCGTCTTTTTCATTAACTAGAAAATCGGTCAGCATGGATAAGTTACTGGAATGTGATCGTAAATTATGGGATACAATATGGGCAAAGTTCAACAAACTGTTGTTTTGTTCGTTGGTAACACCTAAGAGCTTTCTTAGATTTTTCTCGGCCTCCTTGATTGCCGTAATGTCCCAGTTGGTCCCAATCATTCTAAGCGGATTTCCTTCCTTATCTCTTTGAACAACCGATCCTGCCTGTATATAATGGATCTTGCCATTTGGCCAAATCACCCTAAATTCAGTTTTAAAATCTTTTTCTCCATTGAGGGCCATCTCAACCTCTTTTTGGCTTCGTTCCTGATCCTCTGGATGAACGCTGGCTTTCCAGGCCTCGTATACCCCTGAAAAATCTTCCCTTTTAATTCCATATAATTCGAACATTTGATTGTTCCAAATCAATTCATTGGTAATAACATCAAATTCCCAGATACCTACATTAGCTGCTTTGGTTGCTATATTTAATCTTTCGGCAACTTCTTTATATTTTCGAGTTGCCTTCTTGATTGCCGTAATGTCTATGTTGGTCCCAATCATTCTAAGCGGATTTCCTTCCTTATCTCTTTGAACAACCGATCCTGCCTGTATGTAATGGATCTTGCCGTTTGGCCAAATCACCCTAAATTCGGTATTAAAATCTTTTTCTCCATTGAGGGCCATCTCAACCTCTTTTTGGCTTCGTTCCTGATCATCTGGATGAACACTGGCTTTCCAGGCCTCATATACCCCTGAAAAATCTTCCCTTTTAATTCCATATAATTCGAACATTTGATTGTTCCAAATCAATTCACTGGTAATAACATCGAATTCCCAGATACCTACATTAGCAGCTTTGGTAGCTATCTTTAATCTTTCGGCAACTTCTCTATATTTTAGTTCCGCCTTCTTTACGTTATCAATGTCTTGGAAAACTCCAAACATTCGAACACACTTCCCGTCAATGAACTCCGCCTCCCCTTTGGCCCGTACCCATACTTCATTTCCTTTGGCAGTAATTACCTGTAATTCTGCAGTAAAGGGCGTGCCATTATTGATGCACTCGTTGACAAGCTGTGATATTTTTTCTCTGTTTTCGCCCTCTTTGTAAAAGTTGAGGCCTTCCTCTAATCTAGGAATATAATCTTTAGGAACTTCATGAATTTGCTTGGTAACGGCTGTCCAATATAACTGGTTCGAGACGAGCTCCAATTCCCAACCACCAATTCTACCAACACTCTCGGTTTTTTTCAAGAGTTCCTTTTCTCGTTGGGCTTTGGTAATATCTTCGGCAAAGACCAAAATACCCGCTTTGCCTCCATTGAGATCTTTCCAGGGGTCTATTTTCCATTTAAGCCATTGGACAGAGCCATTGGGATTGATAAATTTTTGTCCCTTATTTACGCTACTTTTTCCTTGCAGACATTTCTGGTGTATTTTCCGTAATTGCTCTGGTGTATTTGGGATTATATCATAATAGTTTTTACCACCTATATCTTTTTCACTAATATTAAATTCCTTTAACCACATTTTGGAATAACTTGTAAAGCATAAATTTTTGTCCAAAATTGCGACAGAAATAGGTGCAGTTTTTATGAAGTCGTTTGTAAATAAATTATCCAAAGTGATTGGTTTAGTTAAAACAAAAATACAATACCGTTTTAT
>CAXMOE010000255.1:2195-2537 GCA_964194835.1 uncultured Flavobacteriaceae bacterium
TAAGAATTTACCTAACAATTGCCCTAAAAGCATATAGGTTGAATATACATACTACGATTTTGCCATGCAAATATTTTCTATAGACAAAGCTTATTAGTTAATAATATTTATAGATGAAAAATCTAGATATCAACCTATGTTTTACGTAATTTTAAGGGACTATAATTTTACACACAATAGACAAATAAAAGTATAAAAGACAATAACAATATGGACTCTAACAAAAATAGTACAGACACAATTAACAATGTTAATGGTGAAAACAAGTGCCCGTTTATGGGTGGAGCTCTAAATCAGAGTGCTGGTGGTGGTACGTCAAACCGCGACTGGTGGCCAAATCAG
>CAXMOE010000256.1:0-2503 GCA_964194835.1 uncultured Flavobacteriaceae bacterium
TTACCCCCATTCCACCTCTTCTTTTTACCGAAGAGACTGCCACGGACATAATAGTAAGAATAAAGGCAGTAATAGGTAACGCCCATCGTTTGTATTTTACCAGTATATACGAGTTAATGTTGGACGCACCTTTCTTTTTTTGAGCTGCAATAAATTCGTTGAGTTCAAATAGATTTTTGGTTTCCGCAATATAAGATACAGGTGTTAGGTCTCCTATCTTAAAAATAAATGTGGTATCCAATCTCCGCTTGGTCTCAACGATTTCGGTCTCCTTTCCCACCTTTCTTTTAACATAAGACGTTAATCGATAAATACTATCCTTGGGGATCCATCTTATATTGGCTGCTGAAATCTTATAATCCAAGGTGTTCTTCTCGTTAAAATGCTCTAATGTAAAATTATAACCTATTTGTCTGGCAGGATCAAAACTGCTCACATAGATATAATCTTTATCATTTAACTGATTGAATATATTGCTGGTGACCCTGTCTTTTTTTCCTTTTTTTAAATATTTGTACTTAAATTCATTAAATCCCTTGCTAGCGGTGGGCACAACGAACATACCCATAAAAAATATGATTGTCGCTATGATGGATGCCCCAATAAGATAAGGCCTTAAGAATCTCCCATAAGAAACGCCTGAACTCAATATTGCAATTATTTCAGTATTGTTCGCAAGTTTTGATGTAAAGAAAATAACAGATAAAAACAAAAAAATAGGAAATAGGAGATTACCAATATAGATTGTGAAATTGAGGTAATAAACAAGAATTTCGTTCAACGGTGCCTCATTGTCGATCATTTTACCGATTTGTTCAGCAAGGTTGGCCATAATCCCAATGGGAATAAATAGCAATAACATCACGGCAAATGTCGCCAGATATCGTTTTAATATATATTTATCGAGGATATTCAAGATTACAGTCTTTTATCCATTTGCTTTACCATTAGGGTTTTCCACTCATAAAAATCCCCAGCTAAAATATGCTTTCTAGCTTCGCGAACCAACCACATGTAAAATCCCAGGTTGTGAATAGTAGCTATTTGTTTTCCCAAATACTCATTTGCTGCGAACAAATGCCTCAAATAGGCTTTGGAATATTCCCTATCAACAAAGGTCATACCCATTTCATCAAGAGGCGAAAAATCGTCCTCCCATTTTTTATTTTTGATATTTATTGTACCATTTGCAGTGAACAACATACCGTTCCTTGCATTTCTTGTAGGCATAACACAATCAAACATATCTATCCCTAAGGCAATGTTTTCCAAAATATTGATTGGGGTTCCAACACCCATTAAGTATCTCGGTTTATCTTCCGGAAGGATTTCACAGACTACTTCGGTCATGGCGTACATTTCCTCAGCTGGTTCCCCAACGGAAAGACCTCCAATGGCATTTCCTTCTGCCCCAGCTGCGGCTATATACTCTGCAGACTGTCTACGTAAATCTTTATAGGTAGAACCTTGTACAATAGGAAAAAAAGTTTGTGAATAATCGTATGTAAAAGGTGTTTTCTTCAAATGGGTAATACAACGATCCAACCATCTATGGGTCATATGCATGGAGCGCTTGGCATAATTATAATCGCAAGGGTAGGGTGTACATTCATCAAAGGCCATAATTATATCTGCCCCAATGGTACGCTGAATTTCCATTACATTTTCCGGGGTGAAGAAATGAGAAGACCCATCGATATGGGACTTAAACTTAACCCCTTCCTCCTTAATTTTTCTATTTGCCGATAAGGAATATACCTGATACCCTCCACTATCCGTCAAAATATTCCGATCCCAACCCATAAATTTGTGAAGGCCTCCTGCCTTTTCCAAAATCTGGGTCGTAGGTCGCAAATAAAGATGGTAGGTATTCCCAAGAATAACATCTGGGTTTATATCCTCTCTTAATTCCCGTTGATGCACCCCCTTCACGGATGCAACAGTACCGACAGGCATAAAAATCGGTGTTTCTATTGTACCATGGTCCGTGGTGATTTCACCTGCACGGGCTTTAGTTTTAGGATCACTATGTTGTAAGGTAAACTTCAAATCTTCTAGTTGAAATCGCAAATATAGGTAACAAACATGCATAAAATCCTTAACAAAAAAATAAAGTTCCCAAAACAATAGTGACCGTTAATAAAATATTATAACTCGTCTTGTATACCCAAAAGATTGCAGTTACTTTTGGTGGCGATAAAAAAACCAACAAAATGCCAAGATTGCAAGAATTACAGGATATTGTCACGCAGACCCGAAGGGACATTCTGCGAATGGTTCATAAAGTCAACTCAGGTCATCCCGGTGGATCTTTGGGTTGTACAGAATTTTTTGTGGCCCTTTACAATGAAATCATGGACCTGAAACAGGGCTTTGATATGGATGGTAAGGAAGAGGATATCTTCTTTCTATCGAATGGACATATTTCCCCAGTGTTCTATAGTGTCTTGGGGAGAAAGGGGTATTTTCCAGTGGAAGAATTAAATACATTTCGATTAATAAA
>CAXMOE010000257.1:0-2469 GCA_964194835.1 uncultured Flavobacteriaceae bacterium
TCTTTCATGTATCAGGCAATTACTACTGCAGATGCAATGGTACTTGAACTTGTAGGAAAGGGTTCAAAATATGTAGGAACTTATCGTGATGCTGATGAGAATTTTCTAATCGGTTCAAATACGTACCATCTGAACATACCCGCAAATGTACCTGCTGAAAACTTTTGGTCTATAGTTGTTTATGATGCAGAAACACGTTCCATGATTAATAATGGTGTACAGCCATTACCTGCAATCAGATCACTGGATTCTGATAAATTAATACAAAATGAAGATGGTTCTTATGATGTGTACTTTGGACCAGAAGCTCCTGAAGGTTACGAAAACAATTGGGTAAAAACAAATGAAGGCGATGGATTTTTTGTATTTTTTAGATTCTATTCTCCAACTGAAGCATATTATGATAAAAGCTGGCAATTACCAATGGTTGAAAAACTAGAATAACTCCTATCTGCGTCCCTTTTTATCCCCAATTTGGTAGATGAATCCCCGTGGATACTAAATTGAATCTCATTTATTCCCCAAAAATGGTTCAAGCCTCTAAAGATTCAGACATAATTTGAAATTATTTTTTGGGAAGGATGAGAAATGAAAATAATAATTTACTGACTGCCCTTATCACATGTTTTGTGGATAAACCCATTTGGATGGACGCAGTCTTCTTCAACGTGATAATGATAAGTTGTATCATTAACCTTGCAACAATCTGGAGAACAATCACATGCAGTACTTTCAATCATCATAAGAAATTTCAGTACGTAATTTCATTTAAAGTAAATCCTACGTTTACTAGTTGTTAGCTAAGGATAATTTTGAAATTATTTTTTGGGAAGGATGAGAATTTAAAAGAAGAAGATAAACCATTAAGATTGAAAAACTTTAAACAAATTTAGCCTAAAATCTTTTTTCGCCAGAGCGATGTTTTGGTAAACATTCTTTACAATATACTGGTCTGTCTGGTTTTGGTTCAAAAGGTACTTCTGAGTCTGTGCCACAATCAGCGCATTTCATAGGATACATTTTTCGTTCTTCTGACATATTTCTATGTAATTTTGCCATAATAAGAACCAAGGAATTTCATATTTTGAAATTATTTTTTGGGAAGGATGAGAAATAATTTGTTATAATTTTCATCAATTATCTTGAAATATCGATAAAAAGGACAACAGTGTAGGAAATTTACATGGTAACTTTCGATCCAAATTCTAAGTGTATACGTTGTGGAAAAAGCTCTTTATTGACTGATGGAGTTACAGGAGAGCAATTTTGTGCAAAGTGTGGTTTTGTGATTTCTGAAAAATTACAAGAATCAGGCCCAGAGAGACGATCATTTTCGATACAAGGAGGAGCAGATACTACAAGAACTGGTGCACCAACATCACTTACGATACATGATAAGGGATTATCGACAGTTATCAATCCTCAAAACAAGGATGCTTCAGGAAAGCCACTTTCTACATCTATGAGAAGCACAATAGAACGCCTAAGAACTTGGGATAGAAGAAGTCAAGCTCACGAAGCTGCTGATAGAAATTTGAGACAAGCACTCACTGAATTAAACAGACTAAAAGACAAACTTGCCATTTCTGCAAATGTTCTTGAAAAAGCTGCTTATCTTTACAGAAAGGCAATGGAGAAAAAACTAGTTCGTGGAAGATCCATCTCTGCAATGATTGCTGCATCACTTTATGCTGCATGCAGAGACACACAAACGCCTAGAACACTAAATGATGTTGCAGATGCTGCTAATGTTAAACGAAAAGATATTTCCAGATGCTACAGATTACTGCATTATGAATTAGAGCTAAAGATGCCTGTTGTAGATTCAATTCAATTAATTGCAAGGATTTCAAGCAAGCTAGCGATTCCAGAAAAAACAAAACGATATGCAATTAAAGTACTCAAAGATGTACAAGAACGTAAAGAATCCTCTGGAAAGGATCCGATGGGTCTTGCAGCAGCGGCATTATATCTAGCCTGTGTTAAAAACGAAGTATCTATCACTCAACGAGACTTGGCAGAAGCTGCAGGTGTTACAGAAGTTACCATAAGAAATCGATACAAGACTTTAAGGGAAAGCGAACTCTGATTTTAGACTCTATCTAATAATTTGAAATTATTTTTTGGGAAGGATGAGAATTTTACGTTGTAATGTGATTTATGACTCTTAAGAGTCAAACCAAGTCATTATCATTCCAAATACACTCGAATTTACCTTCAAATTTATCAACAATGATTTTTGCCCCTACTCGAAACGTCATCTTGTGAATTTTATTTTCCAAATCTATTATTTCGATTATAGAATTATCCTTCAAAGATTCGAAAATAACCGGAGTCCCCTGAGTTATTTTCCATTCATCTACTTTAAACTCAGCCAATTGCATAAAAAATAGCCGTCCCATGAAAATCCTTTTTTTAGAATAAGAAAAAGGTTTTTCAACAAACAAACTCCCGTTATAACGTGGATTA
>CAXMOE010000258.1:0-2371 GCA_964194835.1 uncultured Flavobacteriaceae bacterium
GCCGCGCCCATGTTTTCAAAGCTGTTGTCACAGCATTGATCGACCCATTTGCCAAGAGCATCCCAACCAATATCCAAATGGGCACCCTCAGGTCCATTATCAGACATAAAGATGATAAGTGTATTCTCAAAGTCACCACTACGCTTTAGAGATTCCAATACCGTGCCCAAATACCTGTCCATGTCATCTACCATGGCAGCATATATTTCCATTTTCCGGGCTTCTATTTTTTTATCTTCGTCACTCAGTGAATTCCATGCCGCTTCAGTAGGTACACGTTCTGTTACTTTCATGCCCGGAGTCGTTAGTCCGAGTTCTTTCATCTTTTCAAATCGAGAAATCTGTAAAGCATCATAGCCAGAGTCATACAGTCCATCATACTTGGCTATAGACTCTTTTGGGGCTTGTAGTGGCCAATGTGGTGCCGTATAAGTCAGATAAGCAAAAAATGGTTTGCCATCATCAGGACGATTCTCCAAGTACCCGATCATTCTTTCACTATATGTACGCGAGGAATAAAAGTCTTCGGGAAGATCTACTCGTTCACCATCTTCTTCATAGACCGCTGGGTTAGGTCCTACCAAAGGCATCTGATCCAAATGACCTGCACCACCCTGTAGTAAACTAAAGTAGTGTTCGAATCCTCTGGCTCCTGGACTGGTTTCCTTAGTCATGCCCATGTGCCATTTGCCAGCCATATAGGTATGATATCCTACATTATACATCAACTCAGGCAATGCTGCCACTCGAAAATTGAGATAGCCCTCGTACCCGGGATTACCCTGCTGGTTTGCACGAAGCTCATAGGCCATATTTCCAAGGCCAGCCAAATGATTATCCGTTCCTGAAAGCAACATAGAACGAGTGGGGGAACATGTTGGGGCGACATAGAATTGAGTTAGCCTGACACCTGATGCTGCTAATGCATCTAAATTAGGTGTTTCAATTTCGCCACCAAACGAACCTAAATCTGTAAATGCCAAATCATCAGCTACAACCAGCAAAATATTGGGCCTATTATCATTTGAAGGACTGCAAGCGCATAGAGTTATAACAAAAGTAATGATTGGTAATAATCGGTTAATATGCATAGTCCTTTTGGATTGAAAAATCAAAATAGTATAATCAACCGAATATACTCAAATTTCATGGTTACAGAAGGAACTGAGCACAACAATTGCTAAAAATCCATAGGCTAAATCAGCTATTTGCACAGAGTAGTCAAATTAGATACTTTTATTAATATTAACAAACGACAAGCCAACGAATTTTAGCATAGCGTTAACTGCAATTACGTAAAATGGACATAAAGGAAATTTCGAAACATTTAAAAGCTCAACTTTTGGATATTACTCCATCAAGAGATTGGTCAATGGAATACCGCCCTTGTCAACTGAGACTTAAGAATGGTGAAATAATTGACCGAGTTTATGTTTCAGAAGTTAATGCCTATACGAAAACTTGGGGTGTAATGCCTGACCAAGATGAAGGAAAAAAATATGTCTCAATAGAAGAAGTTGAAAGCATCAACGAATACCCGAACAGAATGCCTGTGGAACTTGCTGACAAATTATATGAAGCTGGCGAATCAGGAATGGGGTATTGTTTGTACAAGATTAAATTTGACAATGGACAAACAATAGATGTTGTTACAGGAAATGCGGTTGACTTCCCCCCAATTCCAGACGGACTAACAAAAGAAAATATAAAGGACGTTTTTCCACATCAGGGTTCCAGAAAAAACCCGACTGAAAGTCCAGATTATACTTGGTGTTTGTTTAAAGGTCAAATGCCGAAAATGAAAGAAAAAAAGCAGTTAACAATGGCTATACCCAATAAGGGTTTCATTGCAAAATTGAAAAATTTATTCTCGTAGCAGGCCCGCCAAATCGTTGATTTGGCTTTTAAGAATGAATAAATTAAAAACAAAATACAACGCTTTGGCTAAGTGCAATCCGAATGAATTGTACTTCGAATACCCTTACTGGGCATAGCCGGGTCGTTATGTACAAGCTGAAAAAATAGTCGTCAAGTTTTCGGTTGCGGAGCGGATTTCATAAGCGTTCTTTTGCTTCATGAAATCATACAGAAAAGTACTAGTGACCATTTTACTGGCTTCACTACCGATTATTGGAATTGGACAAGAATTAAAAACAAATTTATTTTTACGTACACCACAAGTCGTCAATTATAACTTCAATCAAAACCAACTAGCATATAATCCTATTGTTTCCATAGGTGCAGGGTTATCCCATAAAACAAAATTCATCGAGCTTGGCACTTTTGTTAGCGATGACGATATTTTTGGGTTTTACACATTTTTTGGAAAAACTCTAAATACAAAAGAAGTTGGTGAAAATTGGAAACTTCA
>CAXMOE010000259.1:0-2368 GCA_964194835.1 uncultured Flavobacteriaceae bacterium
ATTCACCTGTGGCAATAGCCGAATTTACCATGTGTTCTTTTTCCAAAACAATGCGTTTTGGCCGCCCAGTAGAACCAGATGTATAAACGGTTACATGTGCAGATCCATCCAGCCAATCTAAAAGGAAATCCCCTATGACCTGTTCATATTCTTCTCCCTCTTTGATAAGGCTATAACTAACTTCCCTTAATTCCGGTTTGGAAAAGGAAACACCGTTGAGCATAAATCGACTATTTACTTTTTTATATGTTGGTTTCATTGTCCTGAATTAATAATATTGATTCCTTTGTTAAAACTTTTCCTGTCAACCGTTCTTTCCAGTCGGTCCAACCATATTTCTTCGACAATATGATTAAAAAAACCGGGTAGATAATAAGAACTGGCACAAACACATCCCAACCCAATTCCGGTTCAGACATGTCCTTGTAAATGGAATTTGTCTGAAAGGCCGTCCAGTCCGCAGTTACAAGTAATGCGCCAAGTAAATTGTTTGCAGCATGGAACCCCAAAGCCAATTCCAAACCTTCATCCATAAGAGTTAAAATACCTAAAAAAAGACCGGTGCCGATATAATAGACCATTATGCCATAACCTAATTTACCAACCTCGGGATTACCTAAATGCATCATACCAAACAATACCGAGGTAATGAGCAAAGGCATCCATTTATTCTTGGCCATAATCCCTATACCTTGCATCATATATCCTCGAAACATATATTCCTCAAAACTAGTTTGCATTGGGATCAATATAATACCGATAACTGCTAAAAAAAAGAACGGTATAGGTTTAAAATTGAAAACATAATTGTCTGGAGACAAATAGATATCAAGACAAATTATAGCAACAGTTATGCTGCCCCAAAGAGTAAATGAATAGATAATTCGCTTCCAATCTACTTTTTCCCTAGAGGTAGTAAGTGAGGTAATAGATTGGTTATGAACTAGTTTAACCCATCCCCAAACCACAAAAAGACCAATGGCCAATGGTGCAAGTAGAATAACCAAAACGGTATTGGAACCCAATTGCTCTATTAAGTTTTGCATCATCACATCTACACTAACTGGAGAGAGGACGACGGAAATATAATTAAATATCATAAAAATGATGAAGCCCAGGGGAAGTATCAAATATTTCCAAAGACCAATATTTCCCTTATACCCTTGTTCTACATACATAATTCACTTATTAGGTTGGTTTTCCAGCTTTTATTATTGCTATAGTATATGTTTCCATTTTTTATGGTAAGCGGACTTTCAATATTATTCGTGTATAAACTTCCTGTTCCCAATCCCTGCGGCAATTCGTTATTTAAGGTATAGGTCCATTGTGTAATGGCGTTTAGGCCAATGTTACTCTCCAAGGCACTTGTGACCCACCAACCTATGTTATATTTTTTTGCGAGTGTAATCCATTCATTGCTTCCTTTATACCCTCCAACCAAACTAGGCTTTATGATAATATATTGGGGTCGTATGGTTTGTAATAAATTTTCCTTTTCTGTTGCATCAAAAATTCCAATCAATTCCTCATCAAGTGCAATAGGTAGTGGAGTTTTTATACATAATGCTGCCATTGCATCATGATTCCCCTGTTTTATGGGTTGTTCTAAGGAGTGTATATCGTAATTAGCTAAAATTTTTAATTTTTCCAATGCCTCATATTCTTTAAATGCCCCATTGACATCTACACGCAATTCAATTTCATGCTTGGTGTATTTTTCCCGTAAAGATGATAATATCTTTATCTCAGCATCAAAATGCAAGGCTCCAATTTTCATTTTAATGCATTTAAATCCTTCCTTCAGTTTTTGTTGTACCTGGTTGTGCATGTATTGCTCGTCTCCCATCCATATCAATCCATTGATGCCAATTGGACTTTCCCCTTGGGTAAATGCTGACGGAAATAATTCAAACGGGGTTTCTGAGGTTAATGAAAGAAAAGCCTGTTCCACCCCAAACTGTAGACTTGGAAATTGGATCAATGAACTCCAAAGTACATCCACACCCAAATGAATATTATCACAGACCCATTGTATCTTTTCCTCATAGTCTGGTATATCATCTATACTCAATCCCCTTAAAATACCACATTCCCCTATTCCAAATTTTCCGTTTTTTTCCAAAATCAAAAACCAAGTTTCTTTTTGGGTCAACACCCCACGAGAAGTTCCACTAGGGCGCCTAAAGTCCAGAATATATTTTTTGTAGGAAGCTTTCATAAATCTGAAACCAAATTTAACTATATTTTAGGTCATAAAATCAAAGAAATGGGAAGGATTGATGATAAAGTCGTATGGATAACGGGTGCCTCCTCTGGGATTGGAGAAGCTTTAACCTATGAACTTGGGAAAAGAGGTTGCAGGACA
>CAXMOE010000260.1:0-2300 GCA_964194835.1 uncultured Flavobacteriaceae bacterium
GGAAGCTAACCCGATTCATCATCTAAGTTTGTTCTCAAACTTGGCGAGGGAAACGCCCGAAGAAAGAAATTTCTCATTTTGTCCCTCAAGTTAGCTTCCCAGAATTTTTCCTCTATTAAAAATTTGAAATTATTTTTTGGGAAGGTTAACCAATTGAAAAATATCCCTTTGAATTACTCTCAACTCTGAAAAAATACCGACGGTATAAAAGAATGAAACAGCTATTTTCCCCAACATGAAATATGGGTGCTGCAAAAATTGTTCTTGTGTGTCTAAAAAAATAAAAGATCCAGGATGTAATTGTGACAATCATGAATTAAGTGATGAGGGTGAATAAATCATGGCAAAAAGAATCACCATAATGCTAGATGAAGATCTACTAAAGAAACTACATGAAATGCAATCAAAACAAATCAGAGAATCTTCAAGTTCAGTAAGCTTTTCTAGGGTAATTAACGATACATTAAGGAAACGGCTCAAATAGAATGTCCGATTTTGTCGATTGTCCAAAGTGTGCCAAAGAGGGATTGAGAATTGCTTTGTTTGAAGACAACCCTTCATAATATTGCCCCCTATGTGATTCATCATAGGAATTTACTTTAGAAATCCTTCCCAAAAAATAATTTCCAACAAACAAACTCCACATTATAACGTGGATTAGTAGGACTTTTGACGCCTGAAAAGGGGAATTCTCTTTTTCCTAACAGTCGATAAACTCGTTAACACTTGAAATAAATTGGTTATTTGAGCATTTATTTAGATAAAAATGGCTCAAGGGTTAGTACCAGTGCGGATTCTCGGATCAAAGTCAAACAGTAAACCTTTATCCACTTACTCGAAATGTTTGACTATGGCAGTAGCTCGAACACAAAGACATTATTGTAACAAGTGTCATCTAAAACGCCCTAAATGTATCTGTAAAAAACAGTAAACGAGATTAATAATTCTTAGATTCTAAACTCTTTTTGTTTTTGAAATTATTTTTTGGGAAGGATGAGAATTGAAAAATAATTCAAATTAATAGTTCATTTAAAATGAAAACCAGTTTTTTGTTTTCCATTTCGACAAAACGTGTACTTAAAAGACAAATCGTGCATAGTATAGTATCGTAGTGGTGTGAGTTTGCATATCCGTTAGGAAGGACTGAATTAACTAATCAGCTACGAAAAAAATAGTTTAGACTCTAATCTTTTTTTATTAAATAAAATGTAATTTGAAATTATTTTTTGGGAAGGATGAAAGATTATTTGAGTTGTTTTCGTAATATTTTGTTCACTGTATTAGAAAAGCTTACTGAACTGTTTGTACTTTGAATTGCTTTTGCCTGAATTACTCTAAGTTTTTTATCCAAATCATCCTCAATCATTATTGTAATTCTTTTTGCGATAATTTCATACAATATTAATTCAATATAACAATTTTTTCATATCACTTTAAATTCGTTTAAAATTAGGGTAAATTTTTACATTTTGAACTAATGTTAATTTGAAATTATTTTTTGGGAAGGATGAGAATTGGAAAAAGGGTTTACAGAAAAAGTAAGTTTCAGACTTAAAGCATTTTTTACATCTGAAACATCTAGAGTTTAAGACCAATTGCAAGTTTGCAAATATGGTGACAACTCTAGACTTTTTTTCTGTGGACATGTTTCAATATAAAATTACTCAAGGAATCTAAATTGTAACAAAATAAAGTTACGAAAAATTGTTTTAAATTATTTTTTGGGAAGGATGAGAATTAAAAATTCTTAATTCTTAGTATCATGTATAATTTCATAATGACAGTTGGAACTGGCAATTGCAGAGTTTGTGGAAAACAGGTTATATTTGAATATGAGGGAAAAACGTTAACTACGGAGATTCTTGACAAACAAAAATGTAGTGATTCAAGATGTCATGGCGTAGGATTACTCCCACCACGATCTGATTCTTAGTTTATTGTGAATGTGTTATGGCTTATTCTAAATGTGGAAGATGTGGAGAACTTAGATTTGATGATAAAATTAATCTTTGTGCAAATTGTGGATATCGAATTACAGGGATTGCTAAATCATTTGAGTGAATCATGATTCTATTTTCCTTTAAGCGCCATAACATTCGTTATAATGACTTGTATTTACAAAAAACCTAACTCTACATATTCTGCATTATAACGTGGATTAGTCCGTACTTTTTACGCACAAAAAGGGGGGATACTATTTTTACTCTTTGTCGATAAACTCGTTGATACTTTAGGCCTAAAACTGGTCATGGTGTCAAACCAATTTAGCTATTCCCTTACCTGGCGTCCTTTAATTTACA
>CAXMOE010000261.1:0-2286 GCA_964194835.1 uncultured Flavobacteriaceae bacterium
ACACGTAAAGCATTATTCTCACAATTCTTTCTTTCGTAATCTGTAGTTAGATTACGTAATCCTAAGAAAGATTATGAGGATTAGATTGATAGATTATAACTTTCAAAAAAATTCAGGTCTTATCTTTTTTCATCCTTCCCAAAAAATAATTCACTGGTATGATTCGTTATGATTTTCCCTATTTTGGGAATTGAGCGATTCCTTTAAATTCAAAAAAAAATTGGAAAAAAAATATGAGTAAAAATGACAATTATACTATGACTTGGATAGAAACACCACTTTCTAAATTTGGTTTCAAGTGTGTAATGAGCAAACATAATTTTTGTGTCGACTCTTTATGTGAGTGTCTTTGTCATGTTAATATTTCAAAGAATTTATTTCTAAAAAATAGTATAGTGGTGAGCTAACCCTCAATTTTAGAAATTCTCATCCTTCCCAAAAAATAATTAAGGAAAATCTAAGCTTCAACCTTGATAATTATTCATACTTAATCAAGTAAAAATTTCACTTGGAATTAAGATCCTGTTCTCTTTATTTCAATATCTATTGTTGAAACATTTCTGGGTTTACCGTCTTGTGACTCTAATAATTCGGAATCAATTTTAATATCTCCGATAACATATCCGGCATTTTCTGTTTTGCGTGCGATGATTTGGGCAACGTCTACAGCACGTCCAATGCTGAGTCCTCTAGCTTTGATGTTGACAGCAGGTAAGTTTGCCAATTGAATTAGGGCAGATGTAACATATGCCATCAATGGTTTCTTACCAATGTAAACAGTGTCTCTTGTTTCGGTCGACATGTTGATTTTGGTATTTAAGGATAATTTAAATCTAGAAGAGATTTTTTCATGCGTAAAAAAATTCTCAAAAAATAATTTCAAATTAACATTTTCAATTAAGTGCTAATTTTTCCATTTAACAAAAATTTACCATAGCCCAACATTATCGCCGATCGGATTTAATAGGCACTCTTAATAATTATGAAAATCATAATTGGGTAGACTGGCAAAAAGAGTTACCATAATGATTGAGGATGATTTGGATAAAAAACTTAGATGGATTCAGGCAAAAGCTATTCAAAATACAAACACTTCAGTAAGCTATTCCAAGATTATTAACGAAACACTACGAAAAAAGCTCAAATAATTTAATTCTCATCCTTCCCAAAAAATAATTTCAAAATTATTATTAAGATTCTGCCCAATTTATTTCGCATATTTCACAAGTTGCTCTAATTCCATTGTATCGTGGTTCCCAATACGGTGTAATTTTTCTGTCACATATTGGACATTCAATCTTGGCATGATCATTTAAGTTTCTATGTATTATTTTGCCATTATCCACAATAACAAGTTGTAATTTTGGTTTCATTAGAACTACTTTGACAGTATAGCATAAAGTTAAATTCCAAAATTACGTCCAGATTCAATCCAAATTGATATTACTTTGTTTTTTCATTCATCCTTCCCAAAAAATAATTTCAAATCCCTTAAGGGGAATTATGCTTGGATTTTTTTCTAAGTAAAGATCGATGTTTAAAATTGATCCATACGTAATCTAATTATGAAATATCTATTGATTTTTGCAATACTGTTTGGATTTTTGTTAATATCTAGTCCTGCTTTTGGTTATACTGCAAGCAAGTTTGTCTCAGATTATGGTGAAGACCTCTCAATAGGACAAAAAATCAAAGTCTTAGTCAAGGTAAAAGGCGAGCCTGAAAGTGAAAATCCTGCAAAACGAGCAAAAGAGATTCGCAATCTCCAATCAGCTGTACTAAAGTTTTGTAACTTTGCAGGAGCAACAAATGTAAAATCGGATACTTGGAACAACGAGTTTACAGCTATAGTTACAACATCACTTGCCAAAGTTCTAGACAAAAGAAGTGATGTAATTTCGGTTAAAGTAATAGAAGCATCCCCAGTTCCAGACTGGATTCAAAATATCTTAGAGTGGCACAAACAAGGACTAATTTCAGACCAAGAGTATCAAAACTCCATAGAGTATCTTGTTGAAATTGGAATTATTACTGAAGATGCCTTCAAAAAAGAAATTCAACTAATGTTGGCAGAGAAGAATATGCAGCTAAAAGATCACCAATCTAAGCTTTTGTTGGCTCAACAAACTAATCTGTATGTAAGTTCTATGAATTTTTACGAATCAATATACAATGATGAGTTTAGTGGAGTATTGTGCAAAAAGCAAAACAACATTGTGACTTTATCTGGTGATTACACCAACGATGGTATTTACTATTACACAGTTTTTTTCAAGTTAATTCTGT
>CAXMOE010000262.1:0-2280 GCA_964194835.1 uncultured Flavobacteriaceae bacterium
TACGGGCGATAAGACATTTGGTTGGACCCAGGAAGCTTATTTAGATCTGTTCATTGCAGATATTGATGAAAAGGGAAACCTTTCAAACCCGGTTGCTATACAAGGAGATATCAATAGTCGCTTCCACGAGTCTTCTACGACGTTTACCAAAGATGGCAATACTATTTATTTTACCAGGAATAATTTTATAGATGGAAAAAAGCGTAGAGGTAAGAACAAGACGGTGGGGTTAAAGATCTATAAAGCCAAAAAGAGAAGTGACAGTACCTGGGGGGAGGTTCAGGAGCTACCCTTTAGTAGCAATAATTATTCAATTGCCTACCCATCCCTTGCTCCGGATGAAAAAAGGCTTTATTTTTCTTCAGATATGCCGGGGAGTTTCGGCATGTCGGATCTGTGGTATGTCCAGGTCAATGAGGACGGAACCTATGGAGTGCCTGTAAATTTAGGTTCCGGTATTAATACCGAAGCAAAGGAATCTTTCCCTTTCGTAAGCTCAAGGAACAAATTATATTTTTCCAGTAATGGACATACGGGTCTGGGAGGCCTTGATGTTTTTGTCACTCAGCTCGATAGTAATGGAAACCCGGGAGAGATTTTAAATCTGGGAGAGCCTACCAATGGACCCTTTGATGATTTTGGATTTATTTTTGATGAAGAAAAAAAATTCGGATATGTTTCCTCGAACAGAGAAGGTGGGTTGGGGAGTATTTCGGATGATATTTATCTTCTGAAAAAATGTGAAGTTACCATCGCCGGCACGGTGACCGATCTGGCAACGGGAGAGCTAATCCCTGATGCAACAGTAGAACTATTGGATGAGAACAATACGAAGTTGGCCTCTACCACATCCGATGAAAATGGAAGGTATCAATTCGACAATGTACTTAATTGTGGAACAATATATTTGGTCAGAGCCTCTGGTACGGGATGTGAATTTTTAGAAAAGGTGATAGAGACCCCAACCCAAACTCAAGTGATGGAAGTTCCCATGCCATTGGAATGCGATCCCTGTGCTCCCGATGATCTGGGTTGTCGTCTAACACTTCAACCCATATATTTTGATTTTGATAAATCCAACATCCGTCCTGATGCCGAGATAGAGTTGGCCAAGATATTGGCTGCCCTTAGAGAGTATCCGCAGCTTATCATCCATATTGAGTCACACACAGATTCAAGAGGAAATGATTCCTATAACGAGGCCTTGTCTGAGAAGAGAGCACAATCAACCCTGGATTGGTTGGTTAGCAAGGAGATAGCTAGAGACAGACTCTCTGCCAAGGGATATGGGGAGTATCAACTACAGAACCAATGTTCTAACGGGGTGGAGTGTACCGAAGAGGAGCACCAACTCAATAGAAGATCTATGTTTATTATACAGAATTAACTAGCCGAATTTTAACCATCAAAGCGTTCGATATATCATCGGACGCTTTTTTGTTTTTGTTAACATCGCATTTTGTATTTTTGAGTAAAATTGTGAATTCACCATGGAAGAACAAGTAATACTTGTTAATGAAAGAGATGAGAAAATTGGGTTGATGCCCAAATTGGAAGCACATCAAAAAGGCATTTTGCATCGTGCATTTTCGATATTTGTTTTTAATGACCATAATGAATTGATGTTGCAACAAAGGGCATTGAATAAATACCATTCTCCGGGTCTCTGGACCAACACCTGTTGCAGTCATCAAAGAGATGGTGAAACTTCATTGGAAGCGGGAAAAAGAAGGCTGGAGGAAGAAATGGGTTTTATCACACCCCTAAAAGAAACCGATTCTTTCATTTACAAAACACCCTTTGATAACGGTTTGACCGAACACGAATTGGACCATATTTTGGTAGGAAATTACAATGGTATTCCGGAAATTAATCAAGCCGAAGTCGCCTCATGGAAATGGATTACACTCGAACAAATACAAAAGGATATCCAAATCAATCCTGATGATTATACCGCTTGGTTCAAAATAATTATTGATAAATTTCACCAAAATTTTAACTTATGAGCCTTACTGTCCATAGAAAAGCACATTTCAATGCGGCCCATCGTTTGTTCCGAAATGATTGGAGCGATGAAAAAAATTTGAAGGTGTTTGGAAAATGCAGCAATCCCAATTATCATGGCCATAATTATGAGCTGGAAATTGGAGTAACCGGAAGTATCGATCCGGAAACCGGTTTTGTGATCGACCTGGCACTGCTAAAAACGATCATAAAAGAAGAAGTGGAGATCCCATTTGATCATAAAAATTTGAATGTGGAAGTTTCTGAATTTAAGGA
>CAXMOE010000263.1:0-2211 GCA_964194835.1 uncultured Flavobacteriaceae bacterium
TCCGAATTCCTCAAATTAAGACCTAATTCGGTGTGTAAAAACAATTAATTATATATAAAATATACACATGAAAGCACATACCAAAGAGACACAAGCAACGATGACCCCACAAAAGGCATTACAATTTTTGAAGGAAGGAAATCAAAGATTTCAAAATAACTTAAAAGCAAACAGAAATTTATTGGAACAGGTAAATGATACAAGTGAAGGTCAGTTCCCATTTGCAACTATTTTAAGTTGTATAGATTCTAGAGTCTCTGCTGAATTGGTTTTTGACCAAGGTCTTGGCGACATTTTTAGCGTTCGTATAGCAGGGAATTTTGTAAATGAAGATATTTTAGGGAGTATGGAATTTGCCTGCAAATTGGCTGGCACAAAGCTTATCGTGGTTTTGGGGCATACGAGTTGTGGCGCCATAAAAGGTGCCTGTGATGACGCTAAACTTGGAAATCTTACTGCCATGCTGAATAAAATTAAACCTGCAGTAAATGCAGTTACTTCCCCAGAGGACCCTAGCTTGAGAAATTCCTCAAATTTGGAATTTGTTGATAATGTATCCAAAAAAAATGTGAACTTGACCATAGAACGAATAATCCAGGAAAGTAATGTTTTATTAGAATTGCAGAACAAGGGCGAAATACTGATTGTGGGTGCCATGTATGATATTCATACAGGTGTAGTAACATTTTACAACTATTAATTTATTAAAATGAAAAATCTATTTTCAAATATTAAAGGAGATGCTTTTGGAGGCATCACAGCTGGTATTGTTGCCTTACCCTTGGCTTTGGCTTTTGGGGTATCTTCAGGTTTAGGCCCGACTGCCGGACTATATGGTGCCATATTCATTAGTTTCTTTGCCGCACTATTTGGTGGCACCAGCACCCAGATTTCAGGGCCAACGGCACCAATGACTGCAGTAAGTATGATAGTTATTGCTGGTATTATAGCAACCAACGACGGAGATGTAAGCAAAGCTTTGCCTATGATTCTAACCGTTTTTCTTTTAGCGGGTTTAATGCAAGTTGGTTTAGGGATTTTGGGTCTGGGAAAATACATCAGGTATATTCCTTATCCCGTGGTCTCTGGCTTTATGACTGCCATTGGGGTAATTATATTGCTGACCCAGATACTACCCTCATTAGGCTATTATCCAAAAGAGGATACGGATTTTGTGGATCAATTCAAACCACAAGCTGAAGAGGTTATATTAGAGAATATTCTTAAGGAAGAAGCTGGTAAAGGCATTTTAGTGCTAGAAGATTTTAAAGAAACCATTTCAAGGGCAGGTTCAATTTCACAAGAGGATATATTAAATGAATCCCAAACGCTAGCTGCGAAGGAAGCATCGGGGGCATTTGGGGCATTAAAAGTCTTTCCTAGAGCAGTAGAGAAGATTAATTGGTTGGAATTGATCTTGGCCTTGGGAACTATTTTTATTATTTATGGCTTTAAACGGATAACCAAAGCTGTTCCTAGTACTTTGGTTGCCTTGATAACCATGTCTGGAATTGCTTTAGGGTTTGGGTTGGATTATAGGCCCATTGAGGAAATACCCAGCGGACTTCCAATTCCAAATTTGGAAATATTTACAGCTTTTAACCTAGGCAGTATTACGCCATATATTTTCACTGCACTCACCTTGGCATTGTTGGGAGCCATTGATTCCTTACTTACAAGTGTAGTAGCGGATAATATGACAAAGACAAAACACAAGCCAAATAAAGAATTGGTTGGTCAAGGAATAGGGAACAGTATTGCCGCAGTTTTTGGGGGTATCCCAGGAGCAGGGGCAACTATAAGGACGGTTGTAAATATCTCCTCCGGCGGAAAAACAAAGCTTTCTGGTATGATTGCGGGTGTAATGCTTTTGATTATCTTATTGGGATTGGGTCCTGTGGCATCAAAAATTCCAGCTGCGGTCCTTGCAGGTATATTGATCACTGTTGGTATTGGTGTAATGGATTATAAAGGGCTGAAGGCTATCCCCAGTTTGCCGAGGGATATAAAAGTCGGTCCATTTAAATTGAGTTCAGAAGTAATGATAATGCTGGTTGTAATGTTACTGTCTACCTTTTGGAATTTAGTGTATGCGGTCGGTATTGGTCTAATAATTGCATCATTGATGTTTATGAAAAAAATTGGAGACCTCACAGCTGAAAGATCGGATGTTAGACCACTTAGAGAAGAATCTTGGACAGATGAACTCAA
>CAXMOE010000264.1:0-1914 GCA_964194835.1 uncultured Flavobacteriaceae bacterium
TCACGATTACATATACCACAATGCAGGAGAAAAAGTAGAAATTTTTACCAACGATTCTCCATTAGCCATGTCGAATGATGCCAAACGCTATAGTGCCTCAGGAGAAATTGTTTGGGAGCGACAAGACGTTTACCAACATCCAGGCTGGCACCATTTCGAAGAGGTGAAATCCAGCAAGCCAACAGACAAATCAATGGAAGCAATTTTCACCGCAAACCAATTAGGGGATCAGCCAATCTACATGCGAGGATTAATTCCGGCTGGCATGGAAACCGAGATAACAAAAGTAATGGCGCCAAAATCTTTTTGTGCACCTCATCCCTATGACACTTTACCAATTCCAACTTTTATTCTTCGCCACCAAGGAGACACATGGAAAAACCCCTTTGCTGTCGTTTACGAATCTTACGATGATGAACCTGTGGTTCAATCGGTTGAAAGATTGATGGTAGATGGTGTTTTTAAGGGTGTTAAAGTGATCAGCAATGTGGAAAGAAAAATAATTGCCCAGTACATCATTCTTCAGGAAAATATTGAGGATGAATATTCCAACAAAGAAGTTGACTTTTCTTTTAAAGGCCGGTTTGGATTAATCTCATTAGATGACAATAATAATTTAATAGAGCTGTACATCGGAAACGGAAAACAAATTTCATACAAACAAGAATTATTAACGGCTGATGAAACATCACATTCCGCATGGCGATATCTTGTACCTGATCCGGGAAAAAATCTCCCAACTTCAAATGATTAAATAAATTTTCAAAAAACTTTTTAATTATGAATTTAAAAAACCACCTGGTAACTTTTTTATTTATACTGTGTTCCGTTTATGGATTTTCGCAGAATAATAATAGCAACGGTAGCCTTCGAATAGTAGAGCTGGATGGCTTTTGGAAAGAAGTTTCACGCACAATTAATGATGGAGACTTTGATGGCTATGTAGCAACCTTTCATGAGAAAGCAACTTATGTTTCAGATATTAATGGCAAGGCCTATCCAATTGCCAATGCGCTAGCGGGATGGAAAAAAGATTTTGTAGATACCAAAGCCGGGTTAAGAAAGTCATCTGTTGAATTCAAATTCAAGAAACGATTGGGTGACAGTACTACGGCTTATGAAAGCGGAATCTTCTACTATTCTTTCGAAGAAAAAGGCGAAAAGAAAGACTACTATATCAATTTTGACGGGCTGCTGGTAAAAGACGTTACCTGGAAAATGATGATGGAATATCAAAAATCAAAGGCTACTAAGGAAGATTGGAATAAGTTGAACCCAAACTGAGTGGTTCAGAATTGCTGCCTTTGGATGTACAGTCAAGGATATTAGCCCCCATGGTTGCCTTTAGTGAAAAAATAATAATACAGTTTTAAAAAACTATGATATTGTTAGCTTGCATGCGGAGTATTTAATCTATGGAGATGAATTACAAAATACTAAATACATTATGCCTCTGGATATTGATCTCGTTTTCCTGTATTGCTCAGAACCGACCTAACATTGTGATGATTATGGCCGATGATCTTGGGGGAAGGGACTTGCCAGCCTATGGGAATAAATTTAATGAGGCACCCAATATTGATAAATTAAGGAAACAGGGCATATTATTTAATAATGCCTATGCAGCACCCGTTTGTTCACCTACAAGAGCAAGTATTCAGTCTGGACAATACCCGGCAAGGGTGGGAATATTTGATTTTATCCCGGGGCACTGGCGGCCTTTTGAAGAAGTGATAGTCCCGCATCACGAGGTATTCCGGCGCGCACGCCCGCGTCGGGCAGGAGGTGCCCGTCGTGCTCGACCCGGGCATGGGCTTCACGCGGATGCTGCATTGCTACCGCAGCGTCGGCGCCGAGGCCTTCATCGGCATCCCCCTCGCTCACGCCGTGCGCAGGCTGCGGCCGCACTTCTTC
>CAXMOE010000264.1:1924-2205 GCA_964194835.1 uncultured Flavobacteriaceae bacterium
TATCGGAGATATGATGCAGGCCGCTGGTTACAAAACCGGCTATTTTGGTAAATGGCACCTGGGCAATGACACCAATCATTTACCTGATTCCCGTGGTTATGATAAGGCGTTTGTTTATGCGGGAGGACTCAATTATCAGCCAAAGTTTTTACCTGAATACACCACTAAAAATAAAAGTGTGAGTGAGATTCTTACTGACATGGGTATTGACTTTATAAAAGAAAGCAAAGAGGAGCCCTTTTTCCTCTTCGTCTCCCACTTTGATGTCCACGTGCAGTTAA
>CAXMOE010000265.1:0-1899 GCA_964194835.1 uncultured Flavobacteriaceae bacterium
TATATACAAATTCGATATATAACTGGCAAGAATGATGGCAATAAGTTACATTTCTGAAAGCTTTAAATGTGATTAGGATGGCAATTAATCACAATTTAAATGCCTCTAGTAAGATAAAATTAATGGTACATTTTAATTTAAACGTCATTACTTAAAGGGATAGGATCGCCATGATAAAAGGTATAGTAATCACTCTACTGATGATGGAGTTACTTAGTGAGACAGTAGTAGAATCTAAAATACCTACCATGCTTCACAATGGGCAAGGCCAATGTCTTACTGAAGACATGAAAGTAATAGAGTGTTAATAACAGTATATATAATCAAACGGTTTTGTGTAAAAGGTAATACTGAGGATTTGGGATTATCTAAATGTCTGCTTTGTGCCAAAAGCGGACATTCGAAGATTTTATTTCTAGAAAAATTTTTTCGCGCCAAAATAGAAAGTGCTTTTTTACAAATAGTGTCAAGGCAGGTTTATGTAGTACCTTTATATACACTCCCTATCCTTCCCAATACTAATGGCACCCCCCCTTGTTTCTAATCTCGATTCTATAAGGATGGTTTCCTCTCGTTTTCGCGTACAGTGCGGAGCATTATTAGCGTCTTTTTTATCTTTGGAAGGGGTAACCTACCCTAGCCCCGAATAACAATAACTTAAAAACAAGTACTTTGGTTTAACCAAAAAAGTTGGATGTAGAATACTCGTGTATTCTATTGATTCTACTGAGCTTGGAAAAAGAGGTTTGGGCTTTTCATTATATTCATAGCTTCTATATTTTTCCAACATACACTACTCAGATGCAGTTACCCCAATTTTCGTTCTTTTTTCTGGCAGTGCCACTGGCTGTACCAGGAAATGCGGGTTTAAAATTGATTCTTTTGTGTTGTATAAAAGAGGTTGACCACTTTCTGCGATGATGACTTCTCCACCTGCCGCATTAACAACGGCATGGGCTGCTGCAGTGTCCCACTCAGATGTGAGACCAAGTCTGGGATAAATATTTACTTCCCCTTCCGCTACCAAGCAAAGTTTAATAGAGCTGCCCATGGAGATCAGTTCATACGCCCCAAGTTTTGACAGAAATGTATTCAAGCTATCACCTGTATGAGATCGCCCTCCGACAACCTTCCAAGGTTCGCCAGTTTTGTGATGGCTTACCTGTATTTTTTGTTGTTTTCCCGCTTGTATTTTTCTGGCTGGGTTTCCTTTTTCTCCAATCCAGGTGGCATCAAGAACAGGTGCATGCACTATTCCTATAACAGGTTCGTGATTTTCGATGAGGGCAATATTCACGGTAAATTCACCGTTTTGCTTAATGAATTCTTTCGTGCCATCCAAGGGGTCAATAAGCCAATAACAAGACCAATCTTTGCGTACATCCCAGGAAATATTTGCAGATTCTTCTGAGAGGATTGGAATAGTGGGGGTAAGTTTTTGTAACTGCTGCGTAATAAGATTATGGGAAGCAATGTCAGCTTCTGTCAGAGGGCTATTATCCTGTTTTATGCTCTTGGCAAATTTATCCATTTGGTAAATCTTAAGGATTTCTTTCCCTGCATCTATTGCAACAGATACGATTGACTCGATAGCTATAGCTGACTTTACATCTTGCACTAACTTTTTCTCCCTAAAACTATAAAATGACGTGCTCATGGATTAATGGCGCTTTGGTTAATTACAGGATAATTAGGATAATCATAGCATTTCTTTTATATACATCCCCTTCCCAATCCAATACTAGTGGCACCCCCACCTGTTTCTAATTTCGAATCTATAAGGACGGTTTCCTCTCGTTTTCGCGTAGTGTGCTGACACCTATTAGCGTCTTTTTTATCTTCGGTAGGGGGTAACCTACCCTAGCCCCTTTTATCTTGCATATGACTATACGTATCTAT
>CAXMOE010000265.1:1927-2202 GCA_964194835.1 uncultured Flavobacteriaceae bacterium
GCTGACACCTATTAGCGTCTTTTTTATCTTTGGAAGGGGTAAGTATAGGGGCGGCTACTAAATTCATGTATCACCCACTAAATAAAAACTTATTTAATGGCTATCTGAATATTTTATAAGGTTTATCCTACCTTTTACCCACCTTGTTCACAAGTTATTTTCAATTACGCCGTTAATACTATTACTTTCAAATTACACAGTAATTTTAGGACACTAAATTAAAATGGGGGTATTAATAGGGGTATTGAATCAATAATTTTACTAATGTGTCAATA
>CAXMOE010000266.1:0-2186 GCA_964194835.1 uncultured Flavobacteriaceae bacterium
TTTGGGTGATTATTGCTGATCCAGATTTGTTTACAGATCAAGCTGAAGGAGTTAGGCAAATGTCTACTATAGTAGCTGCTTTCTGTATTGTTTTAGGGGTATTACCTGCACTTTTCTGTAGAGGTATCGATTCCTCCCATATGGAAAATAGAAAAAAACTTTCCTTTAAATCATTAGCCTCTAACTTAAAAGACCTATGGAGCGGAATTGTACAGGTTACTAAAAATAAGCCTTTTATGAAACTTTGTGGTGCTACGTTTTTAGTTTTTAATGGCTTTCAAATGGTAGCGGCATTTAGTTTTTATATTATCGTATTTTACATGTTTAATGGCGACTATGGTGGTGCTGGGACTTGGCCGGCTTGGTTTTCTACAATTACAGCTGTTTTAACGGCTTTTATAGTAATCCCTATTATTTCCTGGATGTCCAATAAATGGGGTAAACGAAAAGCATTTATTATTTCGACAGTACTTTCAATTGTAGGTTATATATTAAAATGGTGGGGATTTGATACCGGATTAAATGAACGTTTCAATCAAACTGCATTTGGACAATCACTTAATAATGGCGTTGGTTCTATATTTGAATTTTTAAACCCATATCTTGAAGGTATGGGTATGTCGTGGTTTAGTATTGACACCAGTCAAGGAGCACCTTGGCTTATTTTCCTTCCACTACCATTAATGGCTTTTGGGCTTGGAGGATTATTTACCTTAATGATGAGTATGACCGCAGATGTGTGTGATTTGGATGAATTGGAAAATGGGATGCCACGAAAAGAAGGTACTTTTGGAGCGATATACTGGTGGATGGTTAAACTGGGGCAGGCCATAGCTTTGGTTTTAGGTGGTTTAGTATTGAAAGTTGTAGGCTTTATTTCCGACGCCCCAACCCAATCTATGGAAACGATGACAAATTTAAGAATCGCTGATGTTGTAATTCCGGCTTTAACTGCCGGATTGGCAATTTGGGTCATGCGGAAGTATAGCTTAAATGAAAAAAAGGCTAGGGAAATAAAAACAAAATTGGTAGAACGAAGAGGAGAGCTATAATAGAAAGTATTAAAAATAAAGTTTATAATTTAAATAAAATAACACAATGTCATATAGAGAAGGACACCAGTTTTCCCTTAAGGGGATCGATCTAACCGCAGATAGTGGAGTAGATTTCAGCAAACATTCATTGGAAGGCTTGAAGGATTTATGGAGAAAAACATTAAAAAGCGGAATGCATGGATTATGCTTCAGCCTTTATGAAGATGGGCAAAGTCCAGGAGATATTATTACTGAAGAACAAGTTCGACGACGGATGGAAATTATAAAACCATACACAAAATGGGTTCGTTCGTTTTCCTGTACAGATGGAAATGAATTTATTCCTAAAATAGCTCACGAATATGGTATAAAAACCTTGGTTGGAGCTTGGTTAGGTGATGATCCTGAAATTAATGAACGCGAGATAGAAGGTCTTATTCAATTGGCTAAAGAAGGTTTTGTGGACATGGCTGCAGTGGGTAACGAAGTCTTGTATCGTAACGATTTGAATGAAGAAGAACTGTTAGGCTTCATAAATAGGGTTAAACAAGCGTTGCCAAGTGATATACCTGTTGGATATGTAGATGCTTATTTTGAGTTCAGTGTTCATCCAAGAATAACTGAAGCATGCGATGTTATTTTGGCCAATTGCTATCCTTATTGGGAAAGTTGCCATATGGATTATTCGTTACTGCATATGAAACAAATGTTTGCACAAGCAGCAGCTGCTGGAAACGGTAAGAAAGTAATTATTACTGAAACAGGTTGGCCGAGTCAAGGGACTAATTTGAATAATGCATATCCTTCCGAAGAAAATGCCATGAAATATTTTATAAATACCCAAGTATGGTCTGCAAAAGAAGATATAGAAATTTTCTATTTTTCTTCATTTGATGAGTCCTGGAAAGCAGGGCCTGAAGGTGATGTTGGAGCTTATTGGGGGCTTTGGGATAAAGACGAAAAACTAAAATTTTAAAAAATTATGTCAGTTAGAGAAGAAAAAATATTATCATTAGCAGGATTAAATCTTGAAAATAAAACTACAAAAGGATTACAAAATTTATTTAATAGAATATTAACGAATGGGATGCATGGATTGTGCTTTAGTCTATATGAAGATGGACAAGGACCAGGTGATCAAATTTCGGAAGA
>CAXMOE010000267.1:0-2143 GCA_964194835.1 uncultured Flavobacteriaceae bacterium
AACAACAAAATGGGGAGCACCTATAGAGGAACATAGTACACTAAAAGCAGCTAATTATTTGAAGCGCTATAAAAGAGGTATCGAGGCCGATACCCTACAATGTATAGGCTCTTATGTTTTCCTATGGGGCAATAAACAAGAACGCACACCTACCTGGTACGGAATCTTCTTTGAAAATGGGCATGAAACAGAATCTGTAGACGTAATGCACTACATCTGGAATGGTGAATGGCCTGCTAACAGGACCCCGCAAATAATTTCCTATACCTTAAATGACAAAACCACAGATGACAGTGTTGTTTTGGAATCTGGGAAGTTATACAATGCTTTGGTGAGCATTAATGATTTTGAAAATGATGCAATAAACTATACTTGGGAGGTATTATACGAGAGTACCGAAACCAAGGAAGGTGGAGATAGAGAGGAACGTCCTGCGGCACTTGAAGGATTAATTGTTGGGAAGAAAGATGGCTCAATAACAATTAAAGCTCCTGAAGAAGGGGCTTACCGTTTATTTGTGTATGCGGATGATGGAAATAATCATTCCGCGACTGCGAATATTCCGTTTATGGTCAATTAATTATAAAAAACAATATTTGATTTAATAGGCCTCTTTAGGAATTTAACTTTTTTATGAGGCTGTTAAAGTTCAACGAACACGTTAAATATAAAGCACAATGAAATCCAGTCCAATCTATATAGGTAGTACTAATGCCCATTTTGAAAATTTAGAAGTCAATGGGGAATATGTGGATATCGAAAATGAGAATTATTATAAAATCTCCAATAGTGATGCCATGAGACCCTTTTTTATGAGTATCGTAAGTGATTCCAACCATTGGATGTTTATTTCAAGCAATGGGGGATTAAGTGCAGGAAGAAAAGATTGCGATAGTGCGGTTTTCCCCTATTATACAGATGATAAAATAACAGAATCAGCAGATATTACCGGTAGCAAGACCATTCTACGGGTCCACCAGAATAACAAGACGTTTCTTTGGGAACCCTTTTCCAATAATTACAAGGGTCTGTACAACACTACAAGAAATTTGTACAAAAACAATTACGGGAATCGGGTAATTTTTGAAGAAGTTAACCACGATCTTGGACTTAGCTTTAGATATCAGTGGAATTCAACGAACCAATATGGGTTTGCTAAAAAGGCAACTCTTGTGAATCATTCAAAAAACGATGTTCAGGTATCTGTTTTGGATGGTATTCAAAATATATTGCCCTATGGGATCAATGCAGATTTGCAAAATAACAGAAGCAACTTGGCCGATGCCTACAAAAAAAGTGAGCTGGAACCATCCGTTGGATTGGGGATATATGCTTTAAGTGCAATTATAGTGGATAAGGCAGAACCAAGTGAAGCTCTTAAAGCCACGATTGCCTGGTCTGTAGGTATGGAGAATCCCACACATTTGATATCCTCACGTCAGCTTGATGCTTTTAGGAAAGGGAAGCCCATTGAGGAAGAGATTGATATAAAAGCAGAAAAGAGCGCTTATTTTATTAGTTCGAAAATTGAACTTGGGCCCAATTCGGAAAAATATTGGATGATTGTGGCAAATGTCAATCAAGGACCTTCCCATGTGCAGGCTGTGACCGCTATGTTGAGTTCTGATAAAGATCTGTATGACGAAGTATTGGAAGATATAGAATCGGGTACGCGTAATCTTATAGAATTGACCAGTACAGCAGACGGCTTACAGCTAACCGCTGATAAACTTCAAAATACCAGACACTTTGCCAATGTGATGTTTAATCTGATGCGTGGAGGTATTTTTGACGACGATTATAAGATAGACAAGGATGATTTCATCATGTATATTGCCAAGGCCAATAAAAAAGTCCACAAAAAATATGAAAACGTAATGGAGCAATTGCCTTCAACGTTTTCACTCAATGAATTAAAAGAAATCGCATTACAGAACGAGGATAAAAATTTTAAGCGGCTTTGTTTTGAGTATATGCCTTTAAAATTTAGTAGAAGACATGGTGATCCCAGTAGACCATGGAATAAATTTTCAATAAATACGAGAAATGAAATTGATGGTTCAAAAGTGCTCGATTATGAAGGTAACTGGAGGGATATATTCCAGAACTGGGAAGCGCTGGCCCATTCCTATCCGGAATTTAT
>CAXMOE010000268.1:0-2123 GCA_964194835.1 uncultured Flavobacteriaceae bacterium
TTTAATTGATGGTGCAAAAATGCATGAGAGCAATATGGTATAAAACAAATCCTTACCGAACTGTATAATTTTAAAGATGAAATGTTTTAAGTTAAAATATGAAGTGCTAATTAGACTTTTTATAAGGCCTGATGATGAGTCGCGCTGCCTTATCAAAATTGATATAATTATAGCTCCAATTGAAGAACACAATTACGCGATTCCTGAACCCTACTAGTGCCATAAGATGGATAAACATCCATACGAACCAGGCAAAGAACCCTGCGAATTTAAAATGTTTTAAATCCACAACAGCTTTGTTCCTCCCAATGGTTGCCATCGTACCCTTGTCGTAATATCTAAATGGTTTTAATGGATTTCCTTTAATAAGATTAATCAAGTTTTTTCCCAATAGCTTACCTTGTTGTATTGCAGGTTGGGCAACTTGAGGATGCCCGTTTGGATAGGCTTCCGTTTCCATTAAAGCAATGTCGCCTAAAGCAAAAATGTTGTTGTATCCTTCAACCAGATTAAAACGATTTACTTTGTAACGATTGGAACGTTCATTAAGTGCTTCGGCTTTAATTCCGTTTACAGGATCTCCGGTAACACCGGCTGCCCAGATCAAGGTTTCTGATTGCAATTCTAAACTTGAATTGGTCAATACCGTTTTGCCATCGTAATCCTTTACAAAAGTGTTACAATGCACTTGTACGCCTAGCTTTTTAAGAAACTGTTTTGCCTTTGTAGATGCATGCTTACTCATAGGAGGTAATAAACGATCATTGCCTTCCAATAAATGAATTTGCATATCACTGGGATTCAAATCGCGATAATCTCTTGGTAAAATATGATTTTTCAATTCGGCAATAGCACCAGCCAACTCCACACCCGTCGGTCCACCACCTACGATCACAAAATTCAATAGAGCTTCACGCTCATTTTTTGAATTTGCAATAGCAGCATTTTCAAAATTTTGTAAAATCAAACTGCGAATATTCAAGGCTTGGGGTACTTTTTTCATTGGCATACTATTGGCTTCAATAGACTTATTCCCAAAAAAATTGGTTTTTGTCCCTGTAGCAATTACTAGATAGTGATAAGTCAGTTTTCCTATATTGGTAACTAGTTCGTTTTTGCTTGTATCAACATGTACAACATCGGCTAAACGAAAAAATGAGTTTTTGTGCTTTTTTATAACTTTCCGAAGTGGGTATGCTATAGAATCCGGTTAAAGTCCAGCAGAAGACACTTGATACAATAGTGGTTGAAATGTATGGTAGTTGTGCTTGTCCAGCAATACGACCTGAACCTTTTTATTCGCAAGGTTTTTTGCCAAGCTTATTCCGGCAAAACCACCTCCAATAATTACAACTCTAGGGAAACTCGATTCAGGAATATTCATAGTTGTTTCATCTATTACAAAATTAAGCATTACGAAAGATTTATAATAGCCATTTATCCGTTATATTTGAATACAACTATAACAAATTCTTATCATGAAAACCATCAGCTTTACCATCATGCTCGTCATTTTTTGTTTCAATAGTAATGCACAACAAAGTCTCGATCAGGCCTTAAACAAGCTTGAAACCAAAACCTCATTCTACGGTGATATAGCACATACCATTTGGGATTATGCCGAAATGGGCTATCAAGAAGAAAAAAGTACTGCCTTACTTCAAAAAACTTTAAAAGACGAAGGATTTAGTATTGAAACTGGAGTTGCCGATATCCCAACAGCTTTTATTGCCGAGTATGGATCTGGAAGCCCCATAATTGGTATTTTAGGTGAGTATGACGCACTTCCAGGCTTATCGCAACAGGCAGTTCCAGAAAAACAATCGGCTGGAGGAAAAGCAGGTCATGCTTGTGGTCATCATTTATTTGGAGCAGCATCAACAGCCGCTGCGATAAGCGTTAAAAACTGGTTGAAAGAAAATAATATGCAAGGCACCATTCGCTTTTATGGTTGCCCTGCTGAAGAAGGTGGATCGGGTAAAGTCTATATGACACGAGCTGGTATATTTAATGATGTTGATGTAATATTAAATTGGCATCCAAGTAATCAAAATGCTGCCAGTCCTAGAATAGCATTGGCAAATAAATCGGCAAAGTTTAGATTTTATGGTGTCTCGGCTCAT
>CAXMOE010000269.1:0-344 GCA_964194835.1 uncultured Flavobacteriaceae bacterium
ACCCATCTCTTTGTCCGATAATGTTGCCCGTGATGCCCAAGTTGTAGTGGGGGATGCCATAACCTTTAACGTACAGGGTGTGGTCATGGAAACTGTCGTAGGTAGTATTCGGACGGTGGATTGGGGTAGGATGCAATTGAATTTTTCCATAGTTTTTCCAAAAGGGGTATTGGAGAATGCCCCCCAATTTCATATACTGACCACGTATACTCCGGATGAAGCGACCTCTGCCAACTTACAACGGGAGCTGGTAGGTAAATTTCCCAATGTATCAATTATTGACCTACGGCAAGTATTGACACTTATAGAAAACATACTTGATAAAATTTCTTGGGTCATTAATT
>CAXMOE010000269.1:354-2105 GCA_964194835.1 uncultured Flavobacteriaceae bacterium
TTTTTAGTATCCTTACCGGAATCATTGTACTTATTGGGGCAGTGAGGACAAGTAAATATCAACGTATAAAAGAAAGTGTTTTATTACGAACCCTAGGAGCCCGAAGCAGACAGATTTTAAAAATAACGGCACTTGAATATCTATTTTTAGGAGTATTGGGAAGCCTTACTGGGATACTGCTATCTTTAATTAGTAGCCTAATGTTGGCTTGGTTTGTCTTTGATTCACCCTTTTCACCCTCTATGGGCCCTTTTCTAATTTTATTGCCGGGTATTACACTATTGGTATTGATCATCGGGCTCGCCAATAGCCAAAGTGTGCTAAAAAGTCCACCCTTGGAGGTGCTTCGAAAAGAGGTGAGATAGGTGAAATTGGTGGTGTGGAAGCTGCCAGGCACCAATTGTCTAGACCTTTGCCATTAATTCCCTTGATCCAATGCCCTTGTGTTGGTTTCGTCCAAAATTCTTTTTATGAGTATTGGTCCAACGATAACATAGATTAAAGCAGAATAAAGACCAGAAAAATATCCCCCAACATATAGAGCTATGAGTATATGACCAATGGAATTTAGCAACACTCCCACAACAATAAAAAACAACGGAATTATCGTTAACTCCTTTATTTGTTGAAACAAAATGATACCCCCAATTATAAAAAAGAAATAGGCGGTCATATTAAATACCAGCCAATAATCTGTTGGATATGCTTCCTGTCCCAATAACTTGGGAACTTCTATTGTAAAGTCCGTCAAATATTCTTCCGTAAAGTGGATAAATTGAATCCCCAACAATAATAAGTAAAGCGGCAATATTCTTTGAGGACTGGGTGTCTTCTTATAAAAAGTGTTTAAATAAACCACATAAGTGATAATTATACCCGGGATGAATACCAATACCGTTGATAAAGTAAAAGAAACAATAATGAACAACGCAATGGCCAAGATTACAATCATCAATGGAATTATAATGTACCTGTTTATCTTTATCATTTTGCTTATTTCCAAAACAATTCTATTACATTGTTCAAGTTTTTTTGGCAGTTAAATGCTCACTCTTGTTCTTCTTTATCGTAATATCTTAACTGTTTCTGGAGCCGATCCATCATTTTAAGTATGCGGTCAGCTTTGGTTTCCTCCGTTTTTGCCGAATAGATCCAGTCCAAATACGTTTTTTGCTCCCCTTCGGTAAAGCTTGTGAAAGTTACATAGGTCTTTTGTGGTTCGTTTTTAAAGCATTCGATGATTTCATTTGGTATCTCAACTGGAGATTCATCGGTGTAAAGAATGACCTTCACATAATCACCAGCACTTTTTGAAATTTTTTTTCTGATCTCGGCTTTGACAGGCAAAAATAATTTCCCATTGCCCTTAGGCATTAATTTATATTGTCTAAGCTCAAAGTCATCAATGCACCCCTTTACTTTTACCCACCCAAACGGATTGCTTTTGTTTTGGAGGATTTCAGGGATTTCCGCATAGGTCCATCCTCCTTTACCAGGAAATTTTTGTAGTACATATTCCGAATCCACTAAAGGTTTTTCCTTGATCATTTGGTTTCTTAGGATTTTTTCTGACTGGCTTTTAATTGTAAATCCTTATGATTTCCCCATTTGTTCGTCCTAGAACACTTCGTACGTAGGCGTTTACCGCCTTTTTCATTGAAATTGGATTATGTCCCGGAAAATAATCTTTGTATTTTTCGTAGGCATCTTCCACCATTCCCAAGGAAACCACGTTAATCCGAATACCGTTT
>CAXMOE010000270.1:0-2097 GCA_964194835.1 uncultured Flavobacteriaceae bacterium
GAATTATACACATGCGATCCATTTGCCAGCAAATGCCATCCAGCACCATTTAAAACGCATACATTTCCCTCAGACTTGCAATGACCTTTGATATAAATATAAGTATCTAGTGTCTCTAAGAAATTACAAGAATTACGAAATGCCAGGCGCAAATCAGTTGGCTGGAATCCTCTTTCCGACTACGTAGCGATTGTGTTTTGGTGCGCGGATGTTTTTGGGTCTGTAATTTGTATGTTCAGATCTTGTTTTTTAGTGGCCGCACATAGGTATCCCTTTGTTTTGAGATGTGATTTTTTTCATGGCTTAAGCCGCCCTAGCTACCTTGTCCTTTAATCTTTCCCGGCGTTTTTCTTTTTTGTTTTGTTCTTTTTTAATTCTTTGTTTTTCTAATCGCAGCAATTCCTTGCCAATTCTATGCAAATTATAGGATAATACACCCAGACCTATGTATCGTTTGAAGTGGGCATAGGAACGGTCTGGACATCTGTCTAGCCCCTTGTGTTCCAATTCATTGATATTGGACTCTACTGCACTGTGGTTATTGCGCAATTTCTTGAACCCTTTACTCGATTCATATTCTTGTTCTTCTTTATTGCGTTTGCCTTTTTTCGGCATTATTAGATGATCGATTTTATCCATCATATACGCCTTGTTGTCTTTGTGCCAATATCCTTTATCAAAGCTCCAACTTCCTACTTGGTGGGCTGATAAAATACGGTCTGCTAGGGGTATGACTATTTGAGAGTCTGCTTCCCATTCCAGTATTTGGTAGTCCACTATTAAGCCAAACTGGTCGCTTGTAATGGTTAAGTTCTTTCCAAGTTCTGGATTCCGTTTTCCTTTTGATATCCATTCGCTATATTGTTCAAATATGGAAAATAGCTTTTCCTGGTGGGGTATTTTCTCTCCTTGCAGTAAACGCCTGGCTACCAGATCTATATGCTTGGCCATCAGAGACATAAAGTTTGTTAAGTTTACTTGCACCGCAGTATCCAGTATATCTCTAACGGGCATATTTTTGCATTCAATACTCAGTTTATTATACAACTTAGTGCATTTATCCAAATACGCTTTGGTAGCCTTTTGGACTCGTTGCTCTTTATTCTTTCCTCCACCGCTACATGCTTGACCCAACGCTCTGGAAAGGGTTTTTATACCCCTATACCAATCTTTAAATTTGCGCCAACCTTTCACTTCTGGATATTTTGTAAGTATTTTGGAAACCATGTCCAAACTCTTGCGAGCACTGTCCCATAATAAACTATAATCAGTAGGAAAATGTACGTTGCTTTGCACTGGAAAACTATCTGTTTTTAAGTCCAATACTGCCTCTTCTTTTTTTTTAAAAACATCATGACCCATCTTTATCACAGCGGTATTTATTTGCTTTAATACCTCATCACTCAGTAAAGTCACATTATCATATATGCGTTGATATTCCCACTTAATGATTCCCTTGCCTTCTAGATCCCGAATCCCTAATAGATGGCGAAGCAGCATGTCGTGGCCTGCTAAATAATGTAACCGATCATAGCTGATATTCAAACACAATCTACATTGGGCTAATACTAAAACCTGCCACAGGTCTAAACCCTTCGGCCCAGTTGGCCTCTTACTTGGAAGCGATTGGTCCAATAAATCCAAAACTTGGTTCCTGTATTCTGACCTTACCCATAACTCTTTCAAAGCTGCAAATAAGGCCGGGGTCGCATCACGGCTCTTAATTGGTATGTCCGCATCCCCAATCTCGTAGGTGAAAAATGTATTCTGATCCTCGAATCTTTTTCGCATTTCATTGTTTTTTCTGAGCTTGTCGCTCCTCAGTTCACTATATTGCTGAATAACAGCTATTTACACATATCAAGATAATAACTTCTTTCATCAGTTCACCTTATTTTATTCTCTTTTTTTAACCATAACTATTTGACTATCTGATTAGTGTATTATTATGGGTCTTCGTAACTCTTAGTGGGTTTTGAATTTCAGACCACCTAGATGAAAATAAATCATCATGATGAAATTGTGTGGATTTCGGTACCCTTTTGCTACTCTCTTAATTTCCTGAATCTTAAGATTTAATCGCTCTGCATAGGCATT
>CAXMOE010000271.1:0-2082 GCA_964194835.1 uncultured Flavobacteriaceae bacterium
TCAAAAGCTTCGTTAACGATAGCAACTGCTTTATCCGCATCATTGGCGGAAATTCCCACACAGATGGAATGTTCCGAAGAGGCTTGCGTAATTAATACCACACTTATTTCAGCTAGAGAAAGTACCTCAAAAAAACGTTTGGAAATACCCGGGATACCTACCATTCCAGGCCCTTCCAGGGACAATAAGGCAATATGTTCCACATGGCTGATGCCTCGTACTGTTTTGCCCTTTTCATTTTTGTTTTTGGTGATCAAGGTTCCAGGGGCATCAGGTTCAAAGGTGTTTTTGATATTAATTGAAATACCTTTGGCCAGTACAGGTTGAATAGTTGGGGGATACAATACTTTGGCACCAAAATGAGATAGCTCCATTGCTTCCTCATAAGAGATATGTGGAATGGCCACAGCCTGTTTCACAATTTTTGGATTCGCTGTGAACATACCGCTTACATCTGTCCAGATTTCCAAAATTTCTGCCTTGACCGCGGCTGCAATAATAGCAGCGGTATAGTCAGACCCCCCTCGACCCAAAGTTGTAGAAATTCCGTTTACTGAGGACGCTATAAAACCGGCAACTACAGTGATTTTGTCTGAGGTCTGTGAGAAGAAAGTGTTGCAATTTTTATCGGTAATCTTAAAATTTACCGTAGCTTTTCCATAGGCATCATTGGTTTTAATGAGCTCTCTACTGTCTTTATATGCAGCATTCAATTGCTCAGTGATAAAAAATTCACTGATGATATAGGAGGATAACAATTCACCATAACTAACAATCTTATCTGATAGTTTAGGAGTGATTTCTCCGATTAGAAAGGCACCTTCCAACAAGGTTTCTAAGATGTTTAGTTCGCTTTTTACCTTACTAAGTACCTTACTTTGATCGCCAATGGGGATAAGTTCTTTAATTGTTTGTAAATGCCTATCCTCAATTTCCTGTAAAATATTCAAATAAGCCTTATCCTGACGTGAAGCCATGTCAGCTGTTTTTAACAATAGATCGGTGACACCGCCAAGGGCAGAGACCACGACTATAATTTTGTCGCTATTGGAATTGGCAACAATATCTTTTACAAGAGTTATATTTTTAGCGTTGGCTACAGAAGTGCCCCCGAATTTAAGAACTTTCATTGCTGAATGGAATTAAAGTGTACTAAATGATTTGACGTGAAAAAATGTATAAACGGACGGATAAATAGTTGATTACCCCAATGGGGTATTAGTACCAACAGTGATAGTGGAATAGCAACCATTGTTATTGGAAGTAAATAAAGTTTCTATGTCCTTGTTTAAAAAATGCATACTTCTTAGAAAGGTTCAAATGTAGTATTTTTGATATCCTAATCAAATGTTTCCCGGAATTTTTATAAAATCATCAATAGAATTCTAAAATTATTACTGAATGAAGATTTTTACAGCCAAGCAGATATATGAAGCTGACAAATTCACAATAGAAAAACAACGGATTTCAAGTGATGAACTTATGGAACGTGCAGCTGTTCAGATTTTTAACTGGATTCACCTTAGGATGCAAGGGGCACAAGTAAAAATACATTTGTTCTGTGGTATCGGTAATAATGGGGGAGATGGGATAGCCTTGGCAAGACATCTGCAAGAAAACGATTATAATATTGAAGTTAACGTGGTAAATTATAGTGAAAAACGTTCCAAGGATTTTTTGAACAACTTGGATCGGTTGAAGGATCGGAAAATATGGCCGAATTTTATTAATAATAACTCTGCTCTTCCGGAAATCGGAAAAGATGATATTATAGTGGATGCAATTTTTGGAATTGGACTAAACAGGGATCCTGATAAGTGGGTGACGAAATTAATACAACATCTCAACGATTCCAATGCCTTTGTTTTGTCGGTCGATGTACCTTCAGGATTGTTTATGGATAAGATGCCCAACAATCCGGATGCAGTTGTAAAATCGAATTTTGTATTGAGTTTTCAAACACCAAAATTGATTTTTTTCCTTCCGGAAACTGGTATTTATAGCAATCAGTGGGAAGTTGTTGATATTGGTTTGGATCCTGAAATTTTGGCTAGTACTGAAACTGAATATGATGTGATTGCA
>CAXMOE010000272.1:0-281 GCA_964194835.1 uncultured Flavobacteriaceae bacterium
TTTATTAAATGAGTTTTCTGAATTAAGAATCAAAAATTTAAAATATTTACAATCCTTGAACATTTCGGAAGAAGATTTCAGCTTAAAAGCGGTACATCCTGAATTGGGTGAAGTCACTTTAAAACAATTATTGGCAACTTGGGTTACTCACGATTTAGGACACATCGCACAAATTCCAAGAGTTATGGCGAAACAATATAAAGATCAAGTTGGACCTTGGGTTGAATACATTCAGATATTAAATAAATAATACCATTCAAATCAATAAAACCAAACACATG
>CAXMOE010000272.1:291-2072 GCA_964194835.1 uncultured Flavobacteriaceae bacterium
TTTCGGAAAAAGAATTAGTCCAGAAAGGCACCCACCCTGAACTGGGTGAGGCCACCTTAAAACAGCTTCTCGCTACCTGGGTCACCCACGATCTGGGGCATATCGCACAAATGGCCAGGGTTATGGCCAAGCGTTATAAGGATGAAGTCGGGCCCTGGGAAGCCTACATTCCCATATTAAATAGATAACATGAACCAATTTAACACAATACATAACCACATGCAAGCAATTAGAACCATTATCATTTTGTTATTGATGTTACCTTTATCAATAACTGCTCAAAAGAAAAAAAGTAAAAGTGATTCAGATATTTTAAAAGTAGATGAAGCTCAATTTAAAGGATTGAAATTCCGTAATATTGGCCCCTTTAGAGGTGGCCGAAGTGTAGCTTCGTGCGGAGTAGTTTCCGATCCTATGACGTATTATATGGGAAGTACTGGAGGTGGAGTATGGAAAACTTCGGATGGAGGAATTAACTGGAAGAATATATCGGATAAGTTTTTTAAAACAGGAACGGTAGGTGCGATTGCGGTTTCGGAATCTGATCCCAATGTCATATTTGTTGGCATGGGCGAGCACGCCATTAGAGGCGTAATGACTTCAAGTGGCGATGGTGTGTACAAATCTACCGATGCTGGAAAAACCTGGACACATGTTGGGCTGGAAAATACTTTCCATATTTCTGATGTTATTATTCATCCGCAAAATTCCGATATCGTTTATGTAACGGCTCAAGGCGCACAATATGGAGATACAAAAGAGCGAGGTATTTATAAAACAGAAGATGGCGGCGTAAATTGGGGAAAAGTGTTCTTCATTTCAGAAAATACAGGAGCTTCTTCACTTTCTATGGATTTTACCAACCCTCGCATTTTATATGCCTCTATGTGGGAACATCAGCGTTACCCTTGGACAATCGTATCTGGTGGTAAAGAATCTGGAATTTATAAATCGACTGATTCTGGAGATAACTGGGAAAAGCTTGAAAAAGGTTTACCTGAAGAATTTGGGAAATCGGGAGTTTCTGTTTCTAGAGCAAATCCAAATAGGGTTTGGGCAGTTATAGAAGCCGAAGGCGAAAAAGGAGGCGTTTACCGATCCGATGATGCCGGAAAAAAATGGAAGCAAGTAAATAAAGATAGAGTAAATATTGCAAGGTCATGGTACTATATGGAAATTTTTGCTGATCCTCAAAACGAGAATATCGTATATGTTTTAAATGCACCCGTGATGAAATCTATTGATGGCGGAAAAAGCTTTACTAATGTTTCTGTGCCACACGGCGACAATCATCATTTATGGATTAATCCAAAGAACAATCAGATTATGGTTAACTCAAATGACGGTGGTGCCAATGTTTCATTTAATGGTGGAAAGAGTTGGTCATCTCAACAACAGCAACCAACAGCGCAATTTTATCGTGTAATTACAGATAATTTGATGCCATATAATGTTTATGGAGGTCAGCAGGATAATTCAGCAATTTCAATCGCAAGCCGGACAAACGGAGAGGGCATCGGTTGGAAAGACTGGCATTCGGTTGCCGGTTGCGAAAGTGCCTATTTGGCTTTCGATCCTGACAATCCGGAAATAGTTTTTGGCAGTTGTATTGAAGGTATGATCGATCAATGGGTTAAAGAGACTAGTTATGTCAAAGAGATAAGAGCTTATCCAGAAATGGGTCTAGGAATTATCCCTATCGATTCTAAATATAGGTATAATTGGAATGCTCCGGTTGTTAGTTCTCCGCATGATAGAAACACGATTTACCACGCAGGTAA
>CAXMOE010000273.1:0-237 GCA_964194835.1 uncultured Flavobacteriaceae bacterium
CGCATGCGCCCCGCTCTCTTTCATAATGCGAATGGCAGAACGCAGGGCTTCCTTTGGATCACTTTGGTAACTTCCAAAAGGCAGATCTACAACAACCAAAGCTCTGTTTACTGCACGTATTACCGAAGAAGCATGATAAATCATTTGGTCCAAGGTAATAGGCAGGGTAGTTTCGTGCCCGGCCATTACATTACTAGCAGAATCCCCCACGAGTATTACATCAACCTTGGCGGCGTC
>CAXMOE010000273.1:340-2061 GCA_964194835.1 uncultured Flavobacteriaceae bacterium
ATAGAGTAATCGTAGGCAGTCAACATAGAAATCTTTTCACCGTTTTTTTTCATATCCACGAGGGATTTCACGGTAACTCTTTTATACTCTCTTTTGGCAACTGACATCTGGCTTTGTTTATGTGCGATAAAAGTAAGGAGTTTTGTTCAATTGGTATATATCTTTAACTGTTTATGGTTTTAAACACAATTTTGAACTTTGCATTGGCCTGATGATGAGTGTATGAATATTTCCCTTATTTTAACGGCGAATTTTAAAAAACATACAATGAGATTACTGCTAATTTTAATAATGGCTTTAACTATTACAAATGGGTTTGCACAGGAATCCGACAAGAAAGCGATTCAACGAACCATAGAATCTTTTTTTGAAGGCTTTCATAGCCAAGATTCCTTGGTTATTAAACAGACTGTTTCCGGTGGAGTAATTGCACAGACTATAGGAAGAAATAAAGAAGGGATCAACGTTGTCAGGAATGAAAATTTTGATGATTTCATTAAATCCATTGTCAGTATCCCGGATACTGTACAGTTTCAGGAGAGGTTGTTGTCGTTTAATATTCAGGTAGATGGAGCGATGGCAAATGCCTGGACACCCTATGAATTTTGGCTTAACGATACTTTTCATCATTGTGGAGTAAATTCTTTTCAATTGTTCAAGGATGAAGACAGTTGGAAAATCATATATTTAATAGATACCCGAAGACGGGAAGGATGCAAGTAGTTTTTTCAAAGCAACATGCTTATCCAAAATGCATACAGCTTTAGAACCTTTCCCAATGCGGCGTTTCAAAAAACCGGGTTAGAGTTAATCCCATATTTGTTATTCCACTGTCTCTATAAGTTTACCATATTAGGGCAGTTCAAATAGGCCTGTGCATACTACATGGCGGGCATTTGTGCAGCCCCCCCCCTTTCAATTAGTGACATCCTGTCAGTTTTTTAGGCTTGGCATATTGTTTGTCATCCTATTATCGATTTAAAGAAACATACACTAATTATTAAAGTAATAAAACAATGAATAAAATTATAGGAATAGATTTAGGAACAACGAACTCATGTGTTTCCGTAATGGAAGGAAACGAACCTGTTGTAATCCCTAATGCAGAAGGTAAAAGAACTACACCTTCTGTTATTGCCTTTGTTGAAGGTGGAGAGATTAAGGTAGGGGATCCAGCCAAAAGACAGGCAGTAACAAATCCTCATAATACAATATATTCGATCAAACGATTTATGGGTAATAAGTACTCTGAGTCAAGTAAGGAGGCAAATAGGGTACCTTATAAAGTAGTTAAGGGAGATAATAATACACCACGGGTTGACATTGATGGACGATTGTATTCTCCACAGGAATTATCTGCAATGATTCTTCAAAAAATGAAGAAAACAGCTGAGGATTACTTGGGGCAAGATGTGACTAGGGCGGTAATCACCGTTCCTGCTTATTTTAATGATGCACAACGTCAAGCTACAAAAGAAGCTGGTGAAATAGCTGGTCTTGTTGTAGAACGTATAATCAACGAACCTACCGCAGCTTCATTGGCCTACGGTATGGATAAAAAGGATACTGATCAAAAAATTGTGGTTTTCGACTTTGGAGGAGGGACACATGATGTCTCTATCTTGGAATTGGGAGATGGAGTTTTTGAAGTTTTGGCCACTGACGGTGACACCCATTTAGGGGGTGATGATGTGGATCAAAAAATAATCGATTGGTTGGCT
>CAXMOE010000274.1:0-1778 GCA_964194835.1 uncultured Flavobacteriaceae bacterium
GGTTTGTTGTGATACAGACGAACTTACTACAAAAACTATGGAGAAAATACAGAACTTACGAACCTGTTGGGTAGGCGGTTCTTTATGGAAGGGTAAAAAGGTGATCCGGATTAGCATTTGCTCATGGGTGACCAACTCAGTGGACGTGACTCTCTCTGTGGCATCTTTTAAGCAGGCACTCCTAGAAACAAAAATGCTCACTGTACAAAATTAATGTCCAATTGATAATCACGGCCTGTTCATTAATTGAATTAAACATAAAGGACAAAGTATAATACAGTAACACATATGGCGCATAAAACGGCATTCTTATTTTTATTTACAGTTTTAATTTTCCCCAAAATATTTGGACAAAGTAAGGTAACCCTTTATGGAAAGGTCACCGATATTCATAATACTCCGGTTGATAGTGCCTCAGTATGGTTAAAGAATAAGATTGATACCATTTCAGTGGAAAATAAAGGGTTATTATTTGATAATGCATATGAAACATATACCGATAGTGAAGGGAAATTCTCTATTGAAGTGGAAAAAGGAACATATTATTGTTTATATGCCATTAAGGAATCCGATTATGGTAAAAGCAAGTTGGAATACTGGGCATGGAACCTACCTATTTACGATGATTTAGAGATAAATCCCCAATACGATAGAATGGAAATCTATGGTATCAATGCATTTGAACCTCAAACAGGGCCGTTTGAAACGTATCAAATTTATTTTCGCCCAATGAGTTTGACCAAGGCACTAAAATTACCAAAAGTAATTGAATCTGATACCATCGACATTGCCCCAAAGAACATTACAAAAGAAGAACTGACCGTTCAATTAAATGGCGTGAATGCAAAAATTGTCGCTATTGATAAGATTAGTGAATATGCTCGGGAAAAATACATGTTTGGCTATTTGGTTCAAATCGTAAAACCAAAATTTGATGGCGAAAAAACGAGTCCATCCGAATTGATCGAAGGCTACGACAAAATTACCATCATATTAAATTCTTTGGAAACCAATGAAATGGGAAAGGGTGAGTATTTTGTAAAACGAATTGGAAAATAATAAGTTAGGGGATGACCACTATATAAAAATAAGCGAACCCTCCAAAAACTTTTATCTTTACCATAGACTAAAATAGTCCAACTTTAAAAAGGAGTCCTTGTACAACATTTGAGCCATGGAGAGACTTGGAGATTTGTTAAGAACACATAAACTGGCCAAAATTATTGAGCTGATCTCGGTTTTTTTGGTGGCCTTTATCATTATCAAAATTTTCCTAAAGCAAGATGATGACCATCTACTATATAACCAAGTCGTGGTTTGGATAGCGAATATTATAATGCTGGCTATGGTCTGGATGGGTATTCGGATCAGAGGGGATAGTTGGCAGGATTTTGGACTCAGTTTTAAAAAGATAAGTTTTAAGGGTGCTCTTAAGGTGTTCCTGTTGTCCTTACTTGTATTTGTATTGGCGCTCATGGGTTTTGTTTTCGGCTCAATCATTATGGCCAATATCACAGGTATTCCCGAAAGTGCCGATATGAGCAATTATGCGTACCTAAAAGATAATATTGGGATGCTCTTTTTGTCATTGGCTGGGGTCTTTATTGTTTCTTCCTTTGGGGAAGAGGTAATTTATAGGGCATTTTTAATCAATCGAATTACAGAGTTGGGCCTTAATACCAATAAAGGGAGAACTATTGCCGTAATTCTAAGTGCCATCGTATTTGATATTGTCCATTACAGCTGGGGTCCTATGGGCATTGTACAAACTGGATTTA
>CAXMOE010000274.1:1788-2037 GCA_964194835.1 uncultured Flavobacteriaceae bacterium
TGTTATCTTAAACTACAAAAGAGACTGTGGATACTGATATTTGCACATGCATATATGGATACCATCCTCCTGGTACAATTGTATTTGGCCAGCAACTAAACTATACAACTCTAACTTCATCATCTAAATAAATCTGCACCAATTATTGATTTCCGAATTTGAGTTCGACAGTTTTACAATTGAAGAACTCCATCCCAATAATGGCCAAGAGGAAGCAATTTTTTATAAATGTTCTACAATCCATTCTTT
>CAXMOE010000275.1:0-305 GCA_964194835.1 uncultured Flavobacteriaceae bacterium
AGCATTCTGAAATAAGTAAGCCTGCATTTTTTTGCATAGGTTTTTACATAGTTCGGAATATTCCATAAAGAAAATCTTTTGGTTAATTTAGGCGTTGTGTTGCTGTTATTATCTTCCATAAGACATTGGGTTTTAGTTACCTATATATAATAAATTTACGGTGATTTTACAATTAATTAACGTTAAATTTACATTGTTATTGTAAAAAAGGCCAATTAAAGGATCTTAAATACCTGATATAGAGATACTAATAAAACCCCCTGTCAAATTTCATTGACGGGGGGTTTTTGCCCTATTATATAACT
>CAXMOE010000275.1:324-2034 GCA_964194835.1 uncultured Flavobacteriaceae bacterium
CGGGATTTTTATTCTTGTTTACTACCCTTTTATGTATTAGGAACAATATAAATTTACAGCTATCCCATAAATGGATATCTATAATCTTCTGGGGTTACAAAAGTTTCTTTGATTAATCTCGGCGATACCCAGCGCAATAAATTTTGGGCAGATCCGGCTTTATCGTTGGTGCCAGAAGCTCTTGCTCCGCCAAAAGGTTGCTGGCCAACAACAGCGCCTGTTGGTTTATCATTGATATAAAAATTACCTGCACAGTTCTGTAACGCCTTGGTCGCTTCATCAATGGCATAACGATCAGTTGAAAGTACGGCGCCAGTAAGCGCATATTCGGAGGTGTCGTCTACCAACAGTAAGGTTTTGGACCAATCTTCATCTTCATAAACATATACGGTTAATACCGGTCCGAATAATTCGGTACACATGGTAGTATAATTTGGATTAGAAGTTTCTATAACCGTTGGTTCAATAAAGTACCCTTTGGATTTATCGTATTCTCCGCCTGCTATGATTTCAGCATTTTTATCATTTTTGGCTTGATCGATATATGAGGCCAATTTGTCAAAAGATCCTTCGTGAATAACAGCAGTTATAAAGTTCTCCATATCTTCTGGAGAACCGGGCTTGTTGAACGAAGTAACATCTTCTTTTACAAAATCCAAAATTTCATTAGCAGTGGATTTAGGCAAGTATACCCTTGAAGCTGCACTACATTTTTGCCCTTGGAACTCAAATGATCCCCGAGTAATGGCAGTGGCTACCTGTTTTGGTTTGGCAGACGGGTGTGCAATGATAAAATCTTTTCCTCCCGTTTCACCTACTATCCTCGGATATGTCTTATAGGTATGGATATTGTTCCCAATTTGTTTCCATAACGATTTGAACACATCTGTTGAACCCGTAAAATGAATTCCCGAAAAATATGGACTTGCCAAAATAGTTTCCGTGATCATTACTGGATCTCCGTAAACTACATTGATTACCCCATCAGGTAGGCCTGCCTCCTTAAATACATCTACGATAACTTTGGCAGAAAAAATTTGACTGTCACTGGGTTTCCATACTACAACATTTCCCATCATGGCTGCACTTGCAGGAAGGTTTCCTGCAATGGCTGTAAAATTAAAGGGAGTAATGGCATATACAAAACCTTCTAAAGGACGGTATTCCACACGATTCCATATGCCTTCGGAAGAATCAGGTTGTTCTTCATATATCTGTGACATATATTCCACATTAAAGCGAAGGAAATCTATAAATTCACAGGCAGCATCAATTTCTGCTTGATGAATGGTCTTTGATTGCGCAATCATCGTTGATGCGTTAATTTTTGCACGATAAGGTCCTGCAATTAACTCAGCAGCTTTCATAAAGATTGCGGCCCGTTGTTCCCAACTTAAATCGGCCCATGCATTTCTGGCTTCCAAGGCATTTTCAATTGCTTGGGAAACATGTTTTTTTTCTGCTACATGGTAAGTTCCAACAATGTGCTTATGATCGTGTGGGGGAGATATGGGCCTTGTGTTCCCAGTGCGTATTTCTTCGTGGCCTATATATAGTGGAATATCCACTTTTCCGTTAAAATACGCTTTGTATTGTTGAAGTACGGTTTCTCGTTCGGGAGTTCCCGGAGCAAAGCTTTTTATTGGCTCGTTCAAAGCTGTTGGGACTTGAAAAAATCCTTTCCCCATAATCGTGTTTTTTTTTAGGTTA
>CAXMOE010000276.1:0-275 GCA_964194835.1 uncultured Flavobacteriaceae bacterium
TTCCCATTTGTTGAATCCTTTCTTTTTAGGCATGAGTTTAAGTCAACGGTATTTCCTTTACACCGTTGGACATCAAAATTAGATCTGGAATTAGTTTTAAATATCAGGGAACAAATTACTTCCTGAACTTAAAACCCTAACCATTGAAATCAAAATTCGTAAGTTTTAAATTGCCATACTTTTTAACTTATCAGCATGCATTTTTCGAAGTTTTGCCAATTTTGGGGTGATTACGGCACTACAATAACCTTGCGCCTGATTGTTTGCATAGTAAT
>CAXMOE010000276.1:316-2012 GCA_964194835.1 uncultured Flavobacteriaceae bacterium
GATTTTCTTCCGCTACATGAAACTCCTCCAAAGGACTGATCTCCGTTACAATAGGGTTTTCATAGTAAGGCGCAATTTCCTTGGATACTATTTCTGCAATCTCCTTTTGACCATCATTATGATAATAAATTACCGATCTATATTGCGTTCCTGCATCCCCACCTTGACGGTTCAGAGTTGTTGGGTCATGACTGGTCATAAATATCACCAGCAAATCTTCGTAAGAAATGATATTTGCATCAAAGGTGATCTGTACAACTTCGGCATGACCGGTTAATCCGGAACATACCTCTCTATAAGTAGGTTTTCCTGGAGCTGTGCCACCAGTATACCCGGATACCACCTTTTCTATCCCCTTTATTTCGTTAAAAACGGCTTCAATACACCAAAAACATCCACCACCAACAGTTGCTAATTCCAATTTTTTATATTCCATTATTCTTCTTTATTAAGTTGCATTGATTCTGAATTAATACAGTAACGTAATCCACTTGGCTCTGGACCATCTGGAAAAACATGTCCCAAATGTCCATCACAGGTATTACACATCACCTCTACCCTTACCATTCCAAAGGCGGTGTCTTTATTATACTTTATGGCATTTTCAGTTATAGGTTGAGTAAAACTGGGCCAACCAGTACCTGACTCAAATTTTATTGTAGAGTCAAACAATGGGGTATCACAACAAATACAGTTATATTGCCCTTGGTCATAAATACTGCATAAGGTGCCACTATGCGGAGCTTCAGTTCCTTTGGCACGTGTAATTCTGTATTGTTCGGGAGTTAACTGAGCTCTCCACTCATTATCAGATTTTTCTATGCGTCTGTCCGGTTTAGGGTTGCCATTAACAGCATAACTAATAACATTTTTCCATGTTAACATCATAATTTTACCTTTCCTTAATATAATTTACACCAATTTCCAACTCAATATTGAGATATTAATTCAACCTCTTTTTGATATTGAATGAACCTCCTCGACACATAACTTAAGTCGTTTAAATGTAAATAAATTACATAGTAAAAAAAAGTAAACGGAACCTATTTACCAATTATTAGGATGTTCCCAAAATGATTTGATAAATCACGGTCTAGGCCAGTTAAATGGAATATAAAGAATAGGAAGAAAAAAAACAATATATCTATAAACCATAACCTGTATAAAGTGTAAATTTAAGGACCAGTATCGTAACTAAAATAAACAGATGTAATGAAAAATTTTGACGCAATAATTATTGGTACAGGTCAGGCTGGTCCGTCATTGGCTGCCAGGTGTGCTTCCGAAGGATTAAAAACAGCGATAATAGAAAGAACCCGTTTTGGGGGCACCTGTGTTAACACCGGATGTATCCCTACCAAAACTCTTGTTGCCAGTGCAAGAAACGCCCATATGGCCCGTCGTAGTGCTGATTATGGGGTGATTATAAATGGCGAAGTATCGGTAGACATGAAAAAGGTAAAGGCCAGAAAAGACAAAGTTGTGGAGCAATCCACCACAGGGGTTGAAAATTGGTTAAAAAATACCGAAAATCTTACTGTGTTCGAAGGTCATGCCCGTTTTGAAAGTTCAAATACCATACGGGTTGGCGAAGAACTGTTGACCGCAGATAAAATATTTATTAATGTGGGAGGACGGGCTTACGTTCCAGAGGGTTTCAGTGACGTAAAATACCTTACCAATAGCAATATGATGG
>CAXMOE010000277.1:0-2009 GCA_964194835.1 uncultured Flavobacteriaceae bacterium
TTCTTCTACTGGAGAGGTTTCAGTTCCAATATTGCTTACACAAGGAAAAGAATATGATGTGCTAATTGAAGTCTATGGAATCCTTTTCAGTTCGATTCCTATTGAGGCAACTTCTTTTAGTATTGTAACTCCAAGTGAGACAATTCAAAGGCAGTTTACTGATAAAAATAACCTGGTAATTCATTTAGCAGTTAACAAAGATCCCCTAGGTGAATCAAGAGTAATTCCAAAATGGGTAAAAACAAATGCAGAATGGTGGGCAAGTGGATCAATTGATGATGAATCTTTTGTTCAGGGAATTCAGTACTTGATTAAAGAGAAAATTATCGACATACCAAAATTACCTTACCCTTCATCATGGATGGACAAAAAGATTCCTTCATGGGTGAAAAATAACGCAAGCTGGTGGGCAGATGATTTAATTCCTGAAGATGATTTTATCAAGGGAATAAAGTATCTTGCAGAGAAAGGAATAATTCAAGCTTAGATTTTGAAATTATTTTTTGGGAAGGATAAGAATTGAAAATGAAAAAACCAAGTTGTTTAAAAAATACACCTAACTTTCTATAAGAGTAAGGCTAGCTGATTGGGATTTTAGATAGTCTTCAAAAAGACACACGTTAGAACAATGAGTAAGGAGAGGGTCTTCTAGTAATTTTCCACAATTTTGACATTCCCCATTGGTAACAACCTCGTCCTTTGTCATAAAAGATAAATCTTGAGAATGCTTGTTTGCAAAAATTTTGATTTTTTCGTCTTGAACTTTTGCTATTCCTGGTAATTTCTCACGCTTGAGGGCATATTGATTTTTCCAGAATGTTTCTGCGTCGAATTTTCTTGTCTTCTTTGATTTTGATGGCCGTATCTCTTCGCTAGATATTATAGATGAGAACTTTAGGGGAGGAAGTTTGGAGGGAGTTTTATTCTCAATTGTATGGTTATAGGCGATATCCTTCTCAATTTTTGTTTGTTGGGTAGCAGATTTCATCTCGGGAGAGGTGGTTACAAGGGATGTATTTTCAAAATTTTCACTAAATGCCAAGGTTGGATTTAACATCATTCCACAAGATTTGAACCATTCCAGTTGAAGATTTGTCATATATTGTTGATATTGAGAGATGGATTTGTAGAATTCATTGAAAAATTTGTGAACATTCTGTTGATATATAGAATACAGATCAATGGATTCTTGTGGAATTTCTTTTTCCACACCCATGTTTAATCAAACTTTTTTAAAAATAAATTGAGAATGACTTTTAGATTCTTTAGTCGTATCTTTTTATGTAGAATAGATTATCGTTTGAAATTATTTTTTGGGAAGGATGAGAATAAATCAGGGAGTTATTGCAACCAAACGTAAGGGTGCTCCACTTCCTCCTTTAATCTTCATCGGTAATGCAATAACTACTGTACCAATGACAGGTAATTTATGCAAATTAGCAACATTTTCAAAAAAGGGAATGTCCTTACTGCAAAGAATGCGATGAGTTTCGAAAAATTCTGATTGACCGTAATCGATACTTTGAGTATCTAAGCCAATTGCATTTATTTTTCGATTCTCGACTAACCATTTTGCTGCATCGGGATGCAATCCTGGAAAATGTAAATCAGTTAGAGCTTCCTTTCCTGTTTTATCTGTCCCGAGATACTTGAGACGGTCAGGCCAATACCTTCCAAATCCTGTGTGTAATAAAACGATAGTTTCATCTGGTATTTTCCCATTAGAAGACTCCCAAATTGAAAAATCCTGAATTGATATTTGGTAATTGTGATTTTTTAGTGCCTCTTTGGAAACATCAATTATGATAGCTGGTCCGATAAGCTGGTCCAAAGGAATTTGATCAATTGTTTTTCCATTCTTTGCAAAATGAATTGGAGCATCCATATGTGTGCCCCCATGTTCTGGAGCGGAAAATTTTTTTGCAGAATAATAATATCCCTTTTCTGTTATTCCCTCAAATCCAATATCTAGCTTAAAACCATCTTCGGTAGGCCAGTAAATGGTTTCT
>CAXMOE010000278.1:0-1991 GCA_964194835.1 uncultured Flavobacteriaceae bacterium
CAGCATCAACTTTTTGAGTGGTAATCATTTTTTTAGATCCAAAAGTCAGTTCAAAACTGCCTGGAACATTCCAACGAATAATATTTTCTTCTTGTGCACCACAATCCAAAAGAGCAGTAAGAGCCCCGTTATAAAGTCCTTCGGTAATTTTGGAATTCCATTCAGAAACAACAATGCCAATACGATAGTCCTTGGCATCAGGAATTGTCGCCTTGTCGTAGACCGATAAATTAGTATTGGCGGTGGCCATTATTTAGTGCTTTTGGCCATTCCAATGAACACATCTATAGTTCCTGCTTCATCCGATGCAGAGAACTCGTCTTTGATTCTTTGGAAATATTGTAATGCTTTATCTTTTTGATCCAATTCAAGGGCCGTTATTCCTGCCTTGTACAAAAATTTAGGAGTGGTATAGTCGTTGGTGCTATGTGCAAATGCATTTTCATAATATCCAAGAGCATCTCCCGGTTGGTTCAATTGCATAAAAGCATCCCCAATATTTCCTTTCGATAAGGCACCCAGAATAGCATCATCCGATGAGAAGTCCTCCAAATATTTAATTGCTTCCTCATAGTTCTTCATATTCAAATAGGCCATACCAGCGGAATAATTCGCCAAATTGGCCGCTTTGGTTCCTTTGTACTCTTCTACAATATCCAGAAAACCGTATTTACCTTCAGCCCCGTTCAAAGCCAAGTTATACAAAGAATCCTTTTCAGCGACACTGTTCAAAGCTTGGTCAAAATATTGTTGAGGGTAATACATTTCATTAGCAGCATTTGCTTCTTTAGGTTTCTGTACAAACTGTGCATAGGCCAAATACCCCAACACCGCAATTGCTATAACCCCAATGACACCAAGAATATAGTTTTGATTCTTGGATACCCATTCCTCACTTTTGGAAGCACTCTCGTCCAAGGTGCTAAAAACTTCAGCCGTTGCACTGTTTTGCTCATCAATCCCTGTCTCTTCAGCTTTGTTTTTAGGTTTATAACCTCTCTTTTTATATGTCGCCATCTTTAATTTTATTGATCGGGCAAAAATAAAGTTTTTATTGAAATCCTAAAGCTTATTTATTCGTTATTTTTCGATATTTTGCATGTTCCTTAGCTATTAAGAAATAATATATTGACCACACAGAATGTTTCTGAAGAAATTATCACTCATAAATTATAAAAACTTTGACTCCCAGAATTTTGAATTTGACACTAAGATAAACTGTTTTGTTGGGGATAACGGCATTGGCAAAACCAATATATTGGATGCTATTTACCATCTTTCATTTGGCAAAAGTTACTTTAATCCTATAGCATCACAAAATATTAAACACGGTGAGGATTTTTTTGTGATCGATGGTGAATTTGAGAAAAACAATAGGGAAGAAAAAATTGTATGCAGCCTTAAACGAGGGATGAAAAAGGTAATCAAACGCAACGGTAAGGCTTATGAAAAATTTTCGGACCACATAGGATTTTTACCGTTGGTCATTATTTCACCTGCTGATAGGGATCTAATCACTGAAGGAAGTGATACACGCCGTAAGTTTATAGATGGGGTCATTTCCCAATCGGATAAAAACTATTTAAAGGTCCTCATCAACTACAACAAAGTTTTGATGCAGCGCAACTCATTATTAAAATATTTTGCTGCCAACCATACTTTTGATCAGACCACCCTTTCCGTTTATAACGAGCAATTACACATCTATGGGACCGAAATTTTTAGCAAGCGAACAGTTTTTTTAGAGGCATTTGTTCCTATTTTTAAGGAACAGTATGCTTCTATTTCTGGAGGAAGCGAAGTAGTTTCCCTTACTTACGACAGTAAGTTGTTGAAATATAGCTTGCTTAGCTTATTGGAAAATAATATTGAAAAGGACAGGGCCTTACAATATTCCAGTGTAGGTATCCATAAAGATGACCTTAGTTTCGAAATAATGGACTATCCCATTAAAAAGTTTGGCAGCCAAGGACAACAAAAATCTTTCTTGA
>CAXMOE010000279.1:0-292 GCA_964194835.1 uncultured Flavobacteriaceae bacterium
CGAAAAAGCAATTGAGTATTTGGAAAAGGCACGCCATGAAAATCCAAATTTCCCAAATTTGGATGGAACATTAGCTCTTATTTACGCAGATAAAAAGGACGAGGAGAATTTTTATAAGTATTTAATATCTGCATTAAAAAAAGGTTGCCCAGCATGGAACTATATCAATGACCCTGGTTTCGACGATTATCGAAATGAAGATAAACTGAAAACACTTTTAGCAACATATAAAAAGAAATATGCAGCCTAACAATGTGTATTGTGTATAGTTACCCTGTGTGATAGTTACGAC
>CAXMOE010000279.1:302-1971 GCA_964194835.1 uncultured Flavobacteriaceae bacterium
CTATGAAAACGATAAATTATAAGAAATCTAAAATCTAATTAAGTTTGATTAACCAATATCATACTTTAACCTTTACTATCTAGGTTCCAGGACCACAAAAGGAATGATCATTTCTTCCAGGGAAACTCCCCCATGTTGGTAGGTATTTCGGTAATAGCTTACATAATGGTTATAGTTGTTGGGGTAGGCAAAAAAGAGATCGTTCTTGGCAAAAATAAAAGAGCTGCTCATTTTAATACAGGGCAGGTTAATTTTTCTGGGATCTGTGGCGGCCAACACATCCTTATCCTCATAGGTAAGGCTTCTCCCGGTCTTGTACCTCAGGTTTAGACTGGTCTCCTTGTCTCCAATAACCTTGGAAGGCTGTTTTACATTAATGGTACCATGATCGGTAGTGATAATCAATTTTAACCCCATGTCCTGTGCTTGTTGGATGATTTCCAGTAACGGTGAATTTTTAAACCAACTTTGGGTCAGTGAGCGGTAGGCCTTGTCATCGGAAGCCAATTGCTTAATTACCTCCATTTCGGTCTTGGAATGGGAAAGCATGTCCACAAAATTATACACAATAACCGTGAGGTCATTATTTTTCTGGGATCTAAAATTTTGGGAGAGGTGTTTGCCCTGTTTTAAACTGGTGATCTTATGGTATTCCCATTTAATGTCCAGCCCCAAACGTTTGATCTGCGAGCCCAAAAATTTATCCTCGAACATATTTTTGCCCCCTTCATCCGTATCGTTCCTCCACCAGTCCGGATATTTTTTTTCCATATCCAGGGGAGTAAGTCCAGAAAAAATCGCATTCCTCGCATATTGTGTCGCCGTAGGGAGAATGCTGTAATAATGGGTTTCCTTACTTTTTTTGTAAAAAGCATTAAAGGTGTCCTCGAACGCCAACCATTGGTCATATCTTAAATTATCTATAACCACGAGCAAGGTGGGTTTGTCCTTTAACTCGGGTTGTACCAATTCCTTAAAGAGCGTATGCGACATTATAGGGGCATCCTTGTCACTGAACCAACCAGCATAGTTTTTCTCCACAAATTTTCCAAAATGACTGTTGGCTTCCGCTTTTTGGGATTCCAAAATTTCGAACATGCTCGAATCCTCTATATCCTCCAAACGCATTTCCCAGTAAATGAGTTTTTTATACAATTCTGCCCATTCTTCATAGGTATTCACCATAGACAAATCCATGGCAATCTTACGGAACTCTTGCTGGTAATTGGCAGTGGTTCGTTCCGACACCAATCGGGAATGGTCCAGGCTCTTTTTTAAGGAAAGTAATATTTGGTTCGGGTTTACCGGCTTTATGAGATAATCGGCAATTTTAGAACCAATTGCCTCATCCATGATATATTCTTCCTCGCTCTTGGTAATCATAACCACCGGGAGGGTAGCATCGATAACTTTTAATTCGTTCAAGGTTTCCAGACCGGAGATTCCCGGCATATTTTCATCCAAGAAAACAATATCAAATCTGGTGTTGGATATTTCCTCCAAAGCTTCCTGTCCACTTTTACAGGTTACGACTTCATAATTTTTGCCTTCCAAAAAGAGAATATGGGGCTTAAGCAAATCAATCTCATCATCTACCCAAAGGATTGTTATCTTGTTCATTTAGTGCTTATATTTGTTGACGTAAAGAATATTGATTTTGATAAAAGCA
>CAXMOE010000280.1:0-1961 GCA_964194835.1 uncultured Flavobacteriaceae bacterium
ACCCTTTATAACTGTAGCTGTACCTCCCACTGCAATTATGGCCAATGACCAAGTCACCACCGGATCCAAATTTGCCACGGTAGATACCATAACCGCTGTGCCTGCCAAAGCCGCCAAAGGTACTGCAATACTGTCCAAAAGATTATCTATCCATGGGATAAAATATGCGAATATTTCAACAACGGTAGCCACACCAAGTGTTATTACTGCCGCTAAACTCCCAATCCATTCCCAGTTTTGGTTAAGATCCCATAGTCCAAAATAGGCCGACAAACTAAGTGCAAATAAAGGCAAGAAAACCCGGAAGCCGACAGAGGCTGCTAGTCCTATTCCCAAAAAAATACTAGTGACTGTCTCAGCGGTCATTATGCAATCTTTACCACTAAAATAGGTTATTCCGAACCAACAAAAAAATCGTTCTTAAAACCTATAAGATACAATTGACTTTTGGCTCTAGTGACCGCAGTATATAACCAACGTAGGTATTCCTTGTCAACTCCATTAGGCAGGTATGGTTGTTCCACAAAAACCGTTTCCCATTGACCACCTTGTGATTTATGGCAGGTTATCGCATAGGAAAACTTCACCTGCAGGGCATTAAAATACTTGTTGTTTTTTACACCCAAAAACTTTTTATATTTTGATTTTTCGTTGGCATAATCCTTCATTACTTCCTGATATAATCGATTTCCTTCTTCGTAAGAAAGTGATGGAGTCTCTGCTTGTATGGTATCTAGAAGTAATACAGTTTCAAAAGCCCTTTGATTTGGATAATCCACCATTTTCACCCTTACTTCGGCAAATTTAAAATTGTACAATTCCTTTATTGCGAAAATCTCCAATATCTCTATTATATCACCATTGGCTATAAATCCAGCCTCAGAATTGGGTTGTAACCAGAAGTAATTATTTTTAACTACCATCATATAGTCGCCAACTGCCAGTTCATTATCCAAGTAAAGAATTCTGTTGCGGATATTTTCGTTATACAGGTTAGCCCTTTTATTGGAACGCACAATAATGGCTGTCTCTTCCTTTCCGTTTTTTGAATAGGAATCATCAATGGCTTCTTGGATGTCATGGCCATCAATCAAACGAACTATATCTTTATAGGGATCCACATCAAATTGAAAAGAATCATAAAAACTTCCCTGTATTTGCTCACGCAAATTAGTGGCGTTGACCAAAATTCCAGAATCCTCGACTTGGCGAACCACTTCATCCAATTCTATTTTTATGATCTCCTTGTTGTAGTTCAAGGCCAGCTTGTTTTCATCCAAAGCTGGACTTAGTTCTAACCGAACAGGAGGTAATTGGGCGGTATCCCCAATCAAAATCAACTTACAATTATGTCCAGAATATACAAACATCAACAAATCGTCCAACAAAGAGCCATTCTCAAATAATTTGGAATCTGCAGGAGTATCAGGTATCATAGAGGCCTCATCCACGATAAAAATGGTATTTCTATGCTTGTTGGGAGCCAGTACAAATTGAACCCCACCACCACTTTGTTTTTTGGGAAAGTATATTTTTCGGTGAATTGTAAAAGCTTGCGTTTTGGAATAGTTGGACATTACTTTGGCCGCTCTTCCTGTTGGAGCCATTAAAACCGCCTTCATGTTACTGGTCCATAAATTACCTACAAGAGCACCAACAAGAGTTGTTTTTCCTGTACCCGCATATCCTTTTAACAAAAAAATAGTCTCTTTTTCCTTAGAAAGCACAAAATCTGCAAGCTTTTGTAATGTTAGCTCCTGTATCGAGGTTGGGTTGTGTGGAAACTTATCTTTTAACGTATTATAAAAAGATAAGGTTGTTGGTGCTTTCATAGGTCTCCAAAGATAATCATGATTTTTAAGGGCAAATACTTTTACGATTAAAAATAAATTGTAGATTTGTGATAACCACTAAATTTAATTAACACATATATAATGAAGACCATAATACAAATTGTACTT
>CAXMOE010000281.1:0-306 GCA_964194835.1 uncultured Flavobacteriaceae bacterium
TTTTTAACATCCAGGTTTCAGGTTTTTCAATACCCTCAAATCCAAACTTTTTATACAGCTCTTGTGCATCATTGGTTCGCAAGCCTATGCCATTTACATTTTGCAACTCTGGATGTTCAATAATTGCTTCAACAAGTTTTTTGCCTAATCCCAGCCCCAAGTATGCCTCATCAATAAAAACATCCATTAACCAGGCAAAAACCACGAAATCTGTCAATATACGGGCAAATCCAACTTGGACATCTTTTTCATTGAACACTCCGAAGCATATAGAATTTTTAATAGATTTAATCACCTCTTCTTCGG
>CAXMOE010000281.1:371-1929 GCA_964194835.1 uncultured Flavobacteriaceae bacterium
ATGGAATATCCATTTTGTGAATGTCCGTACTGATGTAATAGCCTTCATTCATTTGATCAGAGCTCAAGAAAGTTCCTCAATATATGTTCACCAGTGACACTGCTTTTCTCAGGGTGGAACTGAGTACCAAAGAAATTATCCTTACCAAGTGCCGCACTATAGTTTAATTCATAGTCCGATTCCGCGATGGTTTCCTCACAAATTGGAGCATAAAAACTATGTACCAAATAGATATGCTCGTTTTCAACAATATCTTTAAACAAATCGGATTTCAGATTTGATATCTGATTCCAACCAATCTGGGGTACTTTTACTTTATTGGAAAACTTCACCACATCCACATCAAAAATCCCCATTCCTTTAGTATTGCCTTCTTCCGAATAATTACACATCAATTGCATTCCGAGGCAGATACCCAAAACAGGTTGCTTTAACTCAGGAATAATATTGTGTAATTTGCTGTCCCGAAGTTTTTTCATGGCACTACTTGCTTCTCCCACTCCAGGGAATATTACTTTGTCTGCAGCTTTAATTTCTTCGACATTATCGCTTAAAACAGCTTCATATCCCAAACGCTGAAGCGCAAATTTGATGCTTTGAATGTTTCCAGCACCGTAATTAATTATAACAATCTTCATTTCCTGATTCTCTAATTTATCTATTACCACATTTTATAAAAGGAATTACTGCCTTATTCTAAAAATTACAGAACCCCTTTCGTACTGGGCAACACCATTTTCTCAACATCCTGTTTTACTGCCATTTTTATAGCTTTTGCAAAAACCTTGAATATGGCCTCTATTTTATGGTGTTCATTGGTACCCTCTGCTTTGATGTTTAAATTAGCCTTGGCCCCATCGGTGAAGGATTTAAAAAAATGATGGAACATTTCAGTGGGCATTTTACCAATCATTTCCCGTTTAAAATCAGTTTCCCAGACTAGCCAGTTTCGCCCCCCAAAATCAATGGAGGCCTGAGCCAAACAATCGTCCATTGGCAAGCAAAAACCATAGCGTTCTATACCTAGTTTATTTCCAAGAGCTTTATGGAACACCTCTCCTAAGGTAATGGCTGTATCTTCAATTGTATGGTGTTCGTCCACTTCCAAATCCCCTTTAACCAAAATCTCCAAATCCATTTGTCCATGTCGGGCCAATTGATCCAACATATGATCAAAAAAGGCCAAGCCAGTTGATATATTGCTTTTTCCAGTTCCATCCAAATTTAGCTTGATATGGATATTGGTCTCATTTGTGTTACGGGATATTTCAGCAACCCTATCCTCCAACTTTAGAAAAGTGTATATTTTTTCCCAATCATTGCTTTCCAGAGCAATAAAATCATCCAATTCCTCATGCTTAACGGTTATTTCCCCCGTTCCTAAATTGGTGTTGTCGTTCACAAAGATCCCTTTGGAACCTAGGTTTTTCGCAAGTTCCATATCCGTCAATCGATCACCAATCACAAAAGAATTGGTCAAATCATACTTTTCTGAAAAATATTCGGTCAGCAATCCGGTCCCTGGCTTTCGAGTTTTGGCATTTTCATGCGGAAAAGT
>CAXMOE010000282.1:0-1909 GCA_964194835.1 uncultured Flavobacteriaceae bacterium
TCTTTGTGATATTTTAACGGAATAGTATACTAATAATACAAACCAACCACTCCATGGGGAAGGAAGAAGAATTTGTTGATATAATTAAACGGAACGAAGGTGTCATTTTTAAGATTACCACGATTTATACCGACAACCGGGATGATCAGAAAGATTTGTACCAAGACGTTGTGTACCAGCTTTGGAAGTCGTTCCATACCTTCCGAAACGAGTCCAAGATCAGTACATGGATGTATCGCATTGCTTTAAACACTGCCCTTACAAGAATTAAGAAAAGTAAAAGAGCTGGACATTCTGTTCCAATGGAGCAAGTAGTACTTCAGCAAACGGAACATTTTGACATGGAGTTTGAGGAACGTTTAAAGATCCTCTATGCACATATTCAACAACTGAACGCACTTGAAAAAGGTCTGATATTGTTGTTATTGGAGGGAAAAAAGTATGAGGAAATCGCAGAGATTACCGGAATTACACCAAGTAATGTTGGAACCCGTATCTCGCGAATTAAACAAAAATTAAAAATACAAATTGTAAAAAAACAATAAGATTATGGAATTGGATGAACTACAGGCTGTATGGTCCGAAATGAGTAATCAGCTGGACAAACAAAAAAAATTAACTAGCGAAATTATACTAAAGATGACACATCAGCAATATAGAAACCGAATGAATAAAGTTAAATACCCTGAAATTTTGGGTGGCTTGGTGTGCTTGGTAACAGCCGTTTTAATTATTTACAATTTTCAGGATTTGGATACGTGGCCCTTACGCATATGTGGAGCCATATCGTTGATGATTATGATAATATTACCCATATTTTCGTTTAGGGCAATTAAACATATGGACCGAATTAATGTGCAGGAAAATAATTATAAACAAACGTTAGTTGATTTTGCAAAAGGTAAAAGACAATTTTTATTGGCACAAAAAATAAGTGTGTATTTGGGATTTGTTTTGTTGATTGTAGTCTTGCCCGTGTTTTCCAAATTAATGAATGGAAAGGATATTTTGTCAGAAGTGAAGATTTGGATCTGGTATTTACCCTTCGGATTTTTGTTCTTTGTCTTTTTTACCATATGGGTAATTAAACATTATAAAAACACTCTAAACGATACCACACAGATTTTGGCAGATTTGGAACAAGAAGATTAAGTAGGTAGCACAATATGTACTTTTAGAAATAGATTACCCCTCCCGTTGTTTGTTGATCTAAAACACTTAATTTAGTTCGGATTATAATAAGTTTCCGTTGTCAGGTTACACGTAAATAAACATACGTTTCGTAGTCTTCATTCTGCCTAAATTAATTATGAATAAATTCTTTTTAACGCTTTTAATCACGGCATTTTTTTTGCAGGGCAATGCCCAAAAAAAGAATGAATCTTTTCGTCTTAATATTCGAAAAACAATATATCCGGTTACCGTGGATGGAGTAGCGGATGACCGTGCATGGCAGGATGCGGATGTGGCAGATGATTTTTTTATGGTTTTGCCTATGGACACCGGGAAGGCCGTTGAACAATCAGAGGTCCGCATGACCTATGATGACAAAAACATTTATCTGGTAGCCTCGTTTTTTAATAACACTCCTGGGCCTTATTTTGTTGAATCGTTGCGGCGTGATTTTTCGTTTGGAAAAAATGATAATTTTTTGTTTTTCATAGACCCTTTCAACAATCAGACCACTGGATTTACCTTTGGTTCCAATGCGGCTGGGGCTCAATGGGATGGCACTATGTTCGGAGGTGGAAGTGTTGATTTAAATTGGGACAGTAAATGGGTGTCAGAAGTTAAGCAATACAAGGATAAATGGGTTTTTGAAATGGCTATTCCTTTTAAGTCGATCCGCTATAAAGATGGGGTCATGGAATGGGGGATCAATTTCAGTAGGTTGGATCTAAAAGCAAGC
>CAXMOE010000283.1:0-346 GCA_964194835.1 uncultured Flavobacteriaceae bacterium
GTGAAGAAAAAAAGAAAATTAAAGGTTTTTCGAATTTACCTTAGATTTTTTCTAAAAACATCCGCCGTCAACGTCTAGGGGATGATCTGCAAGATGTTCTGCTGCAGATTCAAGAGAAACGTCTAATTGTTTAAATTTCATTTCTCCATTTCCTAGTTCTTTGACGTGACAAATGGTTTGTGTTGGTTCATCGTCATCTGCTAAAACAGATGGTGCAAATGAACTCATTCCCATTATTACTGCAACCATTGCGATTGCAGCTATTGATATTGTTTTGTTCATTGTTCATCAAAAAAAAAATTAATTAATATACATGATTAAGTGTCACAACAAGTTTTTACAATTG
>CAXMOE010000283.1:501-1886 GCA_964194835.1 uncultured Flavobacteriaceae bacterium
GCTCAATTCCCCAAACAAATATGAAGTCCAGTCTGCTCACTCTTGCCCATTTTGTTTGTTAGACTGGAATTCATCTTTTTCTTTAATTAATTTTGAAATTATTTTTTGGGAAGGATGAGAATTAAATTAGAAGAATAAAAAAGGAAAAAGAGAGTTTTATAGTTCGCAGCTTATTGGAGCTGCGTCACCTTCGCCTGGCTTACCTACACTACATGTGTCGATACCGTTATTGCCATCTCATCACCGTGACCACCTTTTACCAGGTCATTGTCTTTGTTACCAATTAGATTGTCATCACCAAAACCTCCTTGGAGTGTATCATTACCTTCCTTGCCGCATGCAAAGTCATTTCCTTTGCCTACTTTAAGCAAGTCAGCGCCGGGACTGCCCCAAACTACATCTTCGCCTTTGGTTGCTGATACTACGTTGGTAGGTATAACATTGCCATCGACATCTGGAAGATTTGCAACTACTACACCGGCCCAGTCTATCACACCTGTTCCAAATTCAAATGTTTTCCAACCTGTACTACCAGTTCCGGTCCACCAAATTGTTGGATCCACACCAAGACAAATAATATCAACAATGTAAGTGTCGTCGCTATCACAAAGGTTACCTATGTCATCTTGATCAATGTCACTCTGTAATGGATTTGCTACAAATGGACAGTTGTCATTTGCATCATTTACACCATCGTCATCAGCGTCGCCGCCACCAAATGCTGTTGGGGTAATAGATCCCATTCCGAGAACTATTGCTAACAAAGCAATTGAAGTTATTATCATTGTTTTCTTAATCATTGTTTAAAATGACAAGAAAGATTGGTAATACGTCTTTCTAAAAGTACGATGATCGCTTTATCGCAGTAATTTAATTTTGTATGAAATTACCTATTCAAATAAATAATAATTTAAAAAAAGCTAAAACAATTCCTGATCTAAATGTAATAAAAAAAATATTACACTTTTAATCAATTTACTTTTTGTTTGTTCTACATTAATTAATCATTTTTAGAAATTAAGGAATCAATAAAAATTCCCAACAAACAAACTCACGTCATAACGCAAGTCATTGCGCATATGTTAGGCGTGAAAAGGGGGGATACTGTTTTTACTCTTTGTCGATAAACTCGTTGATACTTCCAAATATTGATCGAAAGTCCAGAGTGTTTGCCGTTTTTGGTAAAGAATCTTTTGAACCTTTTGCTAGTTAGGTTAACATTCTAGGCTTTATTAGGCATGAATCCTAATTTTAGGTTTTAAAAATTTTGAAATTATTTTTTGGGAAGGATGAGAATTCAACACACTTAATTTTTTCAAACACCATTAGAAAGTAATGAAAATTGGAATAATCTACAAAAATGGAAAAAAGATTCTATATCACTA
>CAXMOE010000284.1:0-1851 GCA_964194835.1 uncultured Flavobacteriaceae bacterium
AGAGTTTCAGTTCCATGGAGTCTGGGGCTTTGTGGGCCAGTTCCAGTGCTCTAGTATTGAGGGCTATTTTTTTCGCAGGATCTAGTGCTTTGTGTTCTTGGATATGGGTATAATACCATTGTATGCTATCCATGGTAGCAGGGTTTTCTACAATGGTCTTGGGGCCCTTTTTCTGGCAGGAGAGGGCAAGTAGCACAAGGCAGCAAAACATAAAAAAGGGGAAGGATACCTTGGCTGGTTTCATTCCCCAAATTTACTAAGTCTTGTTGGACTTTATAGAAAATTAACTAATTATCGGGGTCATCGTTGACTTCTCCATCGTCTCCCCCTCCTGCCTGTTCGTAATAAAGTTCATCGGTTTCGGCTGTACCGTTATCAGTACAAGAAAACAAGGTGGAGTTCAATAAAATAAGGGTCAAAACTAAATATACTTTTTTCATCTTTTTAGAATTTTAAAATTGGACATGGGCATTCCATCTCGATTCTGTGATCGAATTTTTTAGGCAATGCCTTTAGGTTTTGGGAAGTGTGGAAAGCAATAGGAAAGAGGTATAATTACTTCCCAGATGGTTATACTGCTTTGCTATGCGTTTCCATTTTGAACTGAAATATCTCGCAAGCCTTAATGCGAATAAGGCGATGATCAATTCATAAGCGAATTAACTAAGAAGGAGGATGGAAGCTTGGAAGGAATATGGAAACGTCAGGGAAATTTATTTCCTTGAAATTTCCATACTAATTTGTAGATTTAGCAAACTAAAGAGTATAGGATTCATGCATAGAAAATTGCTCTTGGAAGCGTTTAAAAAAGCGTAAGTTCAAATTGGTTCTAATGTCACTAAAAGGTTGGCTCAACATATTTCTGATTATATAATGGAAGAAAGTGGACAACAATATGGTGAGCGAAGCTTAAGAGATCATTACAATTCTGTTGTTGATAATAAGGAACAGAAAATTGAACTAAAACAGTATGTAGTAAAAGCCCTATGTGCCTATTTGGGATTTATGGATTTTCATGAATTCGGTTTGCGATATGGTAATATGGATGCAAGCTCTAAAAGTAAGAGCAACTCTTGGGTGGAGAACATTTCCAAAAAAACCTTGATTGCAATATCATTGTCGGTGGCAGCTATTGTCATTGTTCTAGTGTTAACAACCATGAATAGACAGAAATTTATGATTTGGGATGTGGATCATTATGTTGAGGTGCCCTTGGACTTGGATAAATATTCCTTATCAAACATCAAAGTGTATAATGAAGATCGAATCACTAATTTCAAAAAGATCAACCCTGATTGCAATAGCCAGTTTTTTGATGAAGAGGGAGTTGAAAGCCTTTGGTATGGAAAATCTAAAAAGGGCGAATTGGAGTATTTTACATCTTTGGCGAAACATCCGGAAACAGGTAAAACATTAAAGGCCATTACCCCCTATATGATTAAAAAACATATTTGTGAATCTTATCATAAATAGGTTTAAGCGAGGTTAAGAGGTTCTGTCACATCAGTAATATTTGGGTCTGTTTTTAGACGATAATATGAAACATTAAAAAATGTAAGTGCCTGAAAGTTAGTCTAAATATTTATTTTGTCATGATCAAATTATTGTAGATTTTGACAGATGCGACAGAACCAAACACTGGTCCTTTACTATAAAATACATATCAAAATTAGGTTTCAGGTGATGGTCAAAATAAAGTAGTATTGTACAATACGGAAAACCGTATTGAGGCTATCTGGGTAATATTTACTTTTATTTAAAATTTGAATGAGGGATTTGTTTGTATTGATCTCTTTATTTGGTTCTGTCGCATCTGTTCAAAATAAGTATAATAGTTTGATTTGAACCTTG
>CAXMOE010000285.1:0-1849 GCA_964194835.1 uncultured Flavobacteriaceae bacterium
GGGTTATACCAGTTTAATGTTTCGGGATTGGAAGACGGAGTTTATTTTGTGAATTTAAGGACTAACGAAGCTACCATTTTTGGTTATGAGCTCGTAATTAAAAAGTAGATCTATAGACCAAGTATCAATAAAAAGTTTTAATCGTGTTATCTATAATTGGAAGGAGTAATTTCAATGTTTTATTTGATATCGTTGTTTCTTTTAGATAGTTCAGCTGATTAAGATTATGAACATCTGAAGCTACAAAATCTATAAGGCCTTCTTCCAATAATTTAAAGGCTGTTTTGGGTACTTCAGCACCATAAAAGTCTCCTAGGGACAAAAGGTTCATTTGGAATAAAATTCCTTGCTCCTTATATTTTCTATACTTGTGTTTACGATGTTGAAGGAACTTATAGCGCTCAGGATGTGCAAGAATAGGGTAGAGACGATTGCTTACAGTGGTTATAATCGCCTCATCAAAATTAATTGGGGGTTGCAGATAACTCATTTCTACAAGTAGATAATCATGTCTCATCGGCATAATTTCTCCAGACTTAAGAATTGACTCAAAATTATCATCTATCATATGCTCTGCCGAAGCTTCAACTGAAATATGCTTTAGATTATTTTCCAACATTTTATCTTGCAGGGAAGAAAAAGCATTATTGATAGTCTTTGGATTGTTGGGATAGTAATTATGCATTATATGGGGGGTTGCAATAAAGTTTGTTACCCCAATCCTTGAAAATCCTTTTATAAGGGCAATGGAATCCTCTACTGTTTTAGCTCCATCGTCTATTCCCGGAAGAATATGGTTATGGATGTCCACAAAATTCTCTAAGTAGTCTACCAGAAATTTTTTCTTACCGAAAATGTGAAACATCTAAACTAATTTGTGAACAAAAATAGTCTTTCTTGAATTAAATATGAATAGGAAATTAAGAGAGTGTCCATTTAATTTCAGGGAAATTTCCAACTATATGTACTATGCCTAGACCAATTAATAAGTGTTGGAGTTGGTGAAGTAGAATACTGGTTTCTTTTATGGGACTATTTTTAGCAATCATTCTATTAATTCTGGTATGTTGTTCTTTTTATACTTTTCCCCAAATCCCGAATTGTTGGGTTCATAGGGTTCTTCCAGAGATACATCTATCCCGTTGGGAGGAATCTGATCTTCTTTCCCCAATGCCCAATAAATTCCGTTTAATGCAATCTTACGTGTTGGTGTTGTCCTAAAATCGTACGGGTGGCCCAAGGTGGTAAAAAATATGCGAGCGGTTTTTCCTGGTTTACCAGTATAGGTCTTTGTCCATGCTACAGGATTGCTGATTGGAAATTGGTCAAGATTTTTTTCAATTGCATGCCTCGACTTTAAGGAAGTGCCAAAAAGTAGGGGCTGACTATCGCCATATAATTTCCAATCACCACCATCCACATGGTATAACCAAGAATAGGCCTCAAAGTCCTCAAAGCCATTTAAAATAGGGTGCTCAATACTATCTATTTTCTTAATCTTGGTTAGCGGAATCCGTCCATCTTCAAAATGACCATGATGGGTAATCCATTGTTGGCCAAAAACTTTAGTGGGCCATTCATTGTTCATATGTACCAAGCTTGTATCTTTTTCATAAAGAAAGGCATGGGTAGAGGTACGAAAACCGACAATCGGCCTACCCGATTCCACGTAATCCGAAATATATTTCAATTCCTCTTCTGGTAAGGCACGAAACCGGGTAAACATCACCATAAGATCGGCAGTTTTCAAGGCTTTTAGTCCTTCAATATGGTCCACTCGATTAGGATTTATATACCCCATGGAATCCAATGCATAACATACGGTGACCTTGGCCCCCATTTCCCGCTT
>CAXMOE010000286.1:0-1826 GCA_964194835.1 uncultured Flavobacteriaceae bacterium
ACTCAAGTCTTCGCATAGTGTACTTGTCTTCCATCCAATAGCAACATCAACAAAGATGTCATTTTTATTACCACCTATCACTGCCTTTATGAGTTTTGGATTAGGTTTTATCTCCATAGATTCGCATTTACATATTGGTATGAATTCTTCTTCTTGTGCAAATAGAGATTCAGATGTCGAAAGGAACAAAATCGTACCCAAAGCAATAGCTGCCAAGGCCAATGATGTTATTCTTAGAGTGTTTTTTTTAATCATTACCAAGTTTAAGTTTTTTTAAATTAAGTAGTCTCTTCAGCTTTAATCCGAAATTTTTCGGTTTTTAGGTGAATAGGGTATTTGACTTTTTTATGCTTATAATAAAATATGGAGCACAAACAAATAATCATTGAAAGATTCGATATTCTTGAATTTATGCAAGAGGTTGAATCAATATATCAAAGCATAAAGACACAACAAGCAATAGTTGGAGGTGCATAGTTTGACTCTCAAAGGAAAACAAATTCTAGAACATCTAGAAACTATGCAATACATTTCTGAAGAAGAAAATTTGGAAAAATAAACCAAAATTTTTCGTTATTTTTTTCTTTTTACAAAACCATCTCCAACAAATCATACCACGTCATAACGCAAGACATTACCAACTTTTTAGGCACGATTGGGGGGGAGACTGTTTTTACTCTTTGTCGATAAACTCGTTAACACTTGGAGTGTTTGCCATTTTTGGTAAAGAATCTTAGAAATTATTTTTTGGGAAGGATGTTTTGAGTTTTTTCAATAAATTGATTCGCACAATGGACAAATCATAGAATCTCCCTGTTGTTTTAACATAACACCTATTTTGAATATCCGACATTTTGGGCATTCACGAAGTTGACTCATAAAACCATAAAAAATTAATATTATTTAGTTTCGTGTTAGTATAATTCCAACAAACAAACTCCACATTATAACGTGGATTAGGGTAACTTTTAGTGCCTGAAACGGGGGGATACTATTTTTACTCTTTGTCGATAAACTCGTTAACACTTTGTTTAGTCACCAAGCCAAATCTAATTATTTTTTTAATTAATCAACATTTTTTGTGGTACAACAGAATTTAAGCAGTAGATAGGATTTGAAATTATTTTTTGGGAAGGATGAGAATAAAAAAAAGAAAAAAGGTGGGTTTTAAGCGTCTGGGTCAGGTAGTACGTTATTCATACAGTCTACTTCTGTGACTTGACCTGGAATTGCCATGTCACCATGAGCAATGTGTGCAACTTCAGAATGTTTGTTCAGTCGTAAAACTTCCCAGGTTCTGTCGTCAGTAGTTGTTTCTCCATCATCATTGGAGTCTCTATCAAAGTGACACCACTTTACTTTTGGATTATGTTCGTCATTTGGAATTGCCATAGCGGCTGGTGCAAATGCACTTATTCCCATTATTACTGCAACCATTGCGATTGCAGCTAATGAATTGTTTTGTTCATAGAAAACCAACAAAATTTTTTATAGTTAAAGCCGTGTGTGTAACAACTGTTTCTAACAATTATGACAAAAATTGTAACAAAATATTCATTACATTTCTTCATACTTAATTAGATCTTATACCATATTATAATTACAGAAAAAAGTCAAATTAGAGTTGTCACAAAAAATAACTGTTGTTGTTTTGTTCATTAACTCTAATTGTTTCAGATGTTCAAGGAGAAAGCTTCGTTAAAATCTGAAACTTGACTTTTTCTGCAATACTTTTTCTTGTAAGATTAGAAATTATTTTTTGGGAAGGATGAGAATTGAAAAGATGTTAACGGCCTGAATTACCAGTCAACGGTTTGAGTAGGAAA
>CAXMOE010000287.1:0-1821 GCA_964194835.1 uncultured Flavobacteriaceae bacterium
ATGCGGTTACCCGAGTTAAAGATGAAGCTACTAAATTATTAATCCCCGGAACAGATTGGGCAGAATATCATGTTGAAGTTGGAAAACTCATGACTTCGGAATTGTTAGGTTTAGGTTTACTTGATAAAGCTGATATGCAAAATGAAAATGTGGAATGGCCGGCTTACAAAAAGTACTTTATGCATGGCACCTCACATCATATGGGATTAGACACCCACGATTATGGTATTTTAACCGAGCCCATGCAAGCCAATATGGTATTTACGGTAGAACCCGGGATATATATTCCTGATGAAGGTTTTGGTATTCGTCTAGAGGACGATGTCGTAATTCAGGAAACCGGGGAGCCTTTTAATTTGATGAAAAATATTCCTATTGAAGTTGAAGAAATTGAGGACTTGATGAACGGATAAAATAACCTAAAAACAGGAGCATAAATTCCTGTTAATAGTATAGAAATGAATTGTAATATCTCTAATAATAAATTGGTTTAAATGAAAAGATTATTATTTGGATTATCTATTATTGCAATAATGTCAATCGTAATACATTCTTGTATGAACAAAGAAGGGAAAATTGGTTCTGATGATCAGAAAAAAGTTAACAACTCAATCTCGAACCAAAATGTAGATTCCTACCAACCAGGCTTGGATTGGAAGTTAGACTGGTCAGATGAATTTGAGGCCAAAACCATTGATAAAAATATTTGGAATTTCCAAGTGGTGGAAACCGGGCACTTTAACGATGAATGGCAACGCTATACAGACAACAATGACAATGCTTATATAGAAAACAATTGTCTCGTTATCAAAGCCATTCACGAAAGCAATGTTCACGGGAAAGACCAATACACTTCAGCCCGATTGCATACAGCGAATAAGCAGACCTGGAAGTACGGAAAGATAGCGGCCCGGATGAAGCTTCCGCAAGGTGAAGGCATCTGGCCTGCGTTTTGGATGCTTGGCACAAACATCGACGAAAATGGTGGGGACACTCCCTGGCCACAATCTGGTGAAATCGATATTCTGGAATTATATGGCTCGAAAGACGATGCGGTTATCGAGGCTAATGTTCACTATGCTGACACATCCGGCTCACATGCAATGATGGGAGCAGCTTCTTTCAAACTTGAACAGGGCACGTTTGCCGATGCATTCCATATATTCGAATTGGAGTGGGATGCAACTAGGATTACTTGGTTTGTTGACGGTGAACAATTCGCATCGATGACAATATCGGCTAATGAACTATCTGAATTTCGTAAAGAGTTTTTTATTCTCCTAAATATTGCTGTTGGTGGCACTCACGCTGGTCGTCCAGACTCTACCTCCACGTTCCCTCAGCACATGTATATCGACTGGGTAAGGGTTTATAAGAAAAAAGGATGAAAATTATTGATTTCGGTTAATCTGGTAGGATTATATTGTAAGGTAAAAATAACTGCGTACAACAACCTGTATAATTTATTGCTAGTAAAGGCTTTCTGAAAAGTTTGTGTTTATTTGCAAAGAATGATAAATTAAAAAAAAGGCAAACTTAATAAGCTCACCTTTTTTTTAGCTATTATTCCTAAAAACTACTTTACAATTAAAGTATATTGTGGTGTTGGATTTAGTGGGCAAAAATATGTGTATTCTCCCTTTTCCAAGGTACATTTTGTGATTTAGATTTTTTGTCTGTAGCAACTGCATTGGTTACATAAGCTTCTTTAATATGATGTGCTGCATCCGTTTTTCCTTTTGGAGCTAATACAAATCCTACTTCATGATCTATTCCATTGTTTGCAATCTCAAAAACATAAGTTCCTTCGGAAAGCGTTAT
>CAXMOE010000288.1:0-1818 GCA_964194835.1 uncultured Flavobacteriaceae bacterium
CGTACCTCTTAACAAAATTTTAACATCTATTACTTGTTGAGAATTTTTTGAAATTATTTTTTGGGAAGGATGAGAATTTCTGTAACCACTAAGACAAACATTTTCCTATATAGAACAAATCAGTTTGAATTTTGTGAAAGTTCTCATAATTGATGACAATCAAGAAACCACTTGTCTCCTCTCAAAGTATCTTAATTCCAAAGGAATAGAAAACAATGTCACCAACGATCCATTTGAGGGCTTAAAAAGAATTAAAGAAGAAAATTACGATACTGTTCTTTTAGATATATCAATGCCTGAATTTAGTGGGATTGATATTATTCATACATTGGAAAGAGAAAAAAGACTTCAAGATCAGAAAATAATTATTTTTTCGGCAATCTCTTTTACCAATATGGAAATTCACCATTTATTGCAGAAAGATGGAGTTGAGGTTTGTATGAAAAAACCCGTACCTCTTAACAAAATTTTAACATCTATTACTTGTTGAGAATTTTTTGAAATTATTTTTTGGGAAGGATGAGAATCAGGTCTAATCGGCAATCGGTAATTCTGTTGAAAGAGGTTATGAAGTGTTAACGCTATATTGTCGTTATTACATTGTATTTTGGAGATGAAAGGTTATAGTCAGATATCACATCGTTTGTATACATTTTAGTAGTGACAAACTAAGAATAGATGGAGTAGGTGTGGTGATAGCAGGTCAGCATCCTGGTACATACAATGAATTTCTACCCATAGAGCATTTGAATGATCTTATCAGTAAAGGCCACACGTGTTATTTTGTAAACAAGGGAATCGCTATGGAGGTTTGGGGATTTGAAGATGGATTTATCATTGAAGATCCTTTTGGCATAAAAAACAAAAACATTAGAGAATTATTTAATTGTAAGCCTCCAAAGTGGTAACTTTGATTGAAGATAACTCTATTGTCTGAATTACATTTGATACAATCTGTTAACCTTTCCAACAAACCAACTCCCGTCATAACGCAAGTCATAACAAACTTTTCACGCCTGTTTGGGGGGGAGACCCTTTTTACTCTTTGTCGATAAACTCGTTAACACCTCGAGAGGTCAAAGATTGTTAATTGTGAAAATATAGTTTACAATTGGTTAATCTATATTATAAACAGAGTGTTATCAGAAACGAATTGAATAAGGAATTAGAAACAATGCTCTCTCAAGCGTTTGAATTATGTGAGGATGGAAATCATTTGGAGGCCCTAAAATTATATGATTCTGTAATTCAGAAAGAACCCCAAAATATTGACGCTTTGATAAACAAGGCAGTAATGTTACAAGGTCTTGACAAAGTTAACCAAGCTATTAGACTTTATGATAAGGCTCTAAAAATTAATCCGAATAACATAGATGCTCTAATCAACAAGGGCTCTGCATTACATACTTTAGAAAAATACCTTGAGGCAATAATGTGTTATGATTTAGCTATCAAGATTGATAAAAAATGTGCTATGGCTCTAGCATACAAGGGTCTCTCATTAGGAGAGATAGGAAATCTGAACGATGCAATTAAACACTTCAAAAAAGCTCTATCAATTGATCAAGATTATGACCTTGCAAATATCAGTAAAAAACTTGCTCAAGACTTACTAAATGAAACTAAAAAAAAATCTAAAACACTGTAACATCGCCAGGGGCTGGTTCTCGTTTATTCTCGTTTTCATGTTCTTCAAAAAAATCCTTGTGAGCAGATTTTTGATGTTCTCTTAATTGCTCAAGATTCTCAAAACCATCATGGCACAAGTAGCACTTTGGTTTGTCCTCGTCTACAAGTGGCATTACCATGTATTGTGTC
>CAXMOE010000289.1:0-1794 GCA_964194835.1 uncultured Flavobacteriaceae bacterium
GAGGCTCAGCAAGGTACATAGCTAATCAACATGGTTGTTCCGTGGTAGGAATTGATCTAACTGATGAATATATTGATGTAGCAAACAAACTGACAGAATTTGTTAAACTTACCGATAAAGTGTCATTCAAACAGGGAAGTGCACTAGAACTTCCATTTCCTTCTGAAAATTTTGATATTGTGTGGACAGAACATACACAGATGAACATAGCAGATAAGGGGAAGTTTTACAGTGAATTAAGTAGAGTACTCAAACCCAAAGGTCGTCTAGTATTCCATGACGTATTTTTGGGAACTGCTAGATCCCCCCACTATCCAACTCCTTGGGCCGAATATGGCTCTTTGAGTTCTCTTTGTACTCAAGAAGAAGCCAGGACTGCTATCCAAAAGTCAAATCTTGTAATCAATGAATGGAAAGATAAAAGCGAACAATCATTAGAATTTTTCAAAGAGATGATAAAGAAAACAGAGAAATCAGGACCGCCTCCTCTTGGATTTCATTTGCTTATGGGGAAAACCGCCAAAACCAAATTACTAAACCTAGCTCGAAATCTTGAAGAAAATAGAACATCTGTTGTTCTAGGAACTGCATTAAAAATTTGAACTTAGAGATTCAATTCTCATCCTTCCCAAAAAATAATTTCAAATTAAGATTTTTCTAATTTTTTCTTGCTTTCTCTTTTTAATCTCCAACGATACAAAGGATAAGTTATTCCCATCAAAATCGCCGAAAAAATAATCACACCAATATCTATTTCAGGAAAACTTTCATCAATAATCATTAAAGGAATTTCACCTATGGAAACCGATATCCCAAAAATAATAGCATTCCATGCTGAATGAAAAGGTATTGTAAACCATCCTTTGCCGCTTTTCCAAGCTCTTAAACTGAAAAAGATGTGCGGTAACGCAAAACCCACGGTGGAATATGAAAAATCTTCCTCCTCAACGAGTTGGGCATTAAAAATATGTATACTGGCCCATAGAGCACCGATTCCTAATACGACATAAGGGTTACCAGTAACAGAAAAAGGAATTCCGAAGAAAAATGTTTCTTCAATGGGACCTGCCATTATTATCTGGATAAAAGAAATGGGTATGATTGGTTCCTCGTAGTCAAAGATAAAATACTCAATTCCAACTACAGAAAAACCAACTACTAATCCTAGCCCACTATAAAAAAGACCCATTTTTAGTAAATACCAATATGACAAATTCCTGTATTCAGACAACCAAGATTTTGGATGCATATCGATTTTTTCATTCTGGTATCTTGAACTCATTTTACCTAGAAAATTTAGGAAAAGTAGTGTAATTAACTTAAGACTTACGAATTATCTTATCAGTTATTAAAGGGGTTTTTTTAAAGCCGATATGCCTAGTTTGCAAGATAAGGTTTGGATAAGACTCTGGAATGAAAATTCTCCAGATCTCCGAGATCGGGTCATCGGTTGGCGAAAGCAAAATGCCATACTTCGAATAGATAAACCCAGTCGTATACAAAGGGCAAGACGATTAGGCTACAAGGCAAAACAAGGAATCGTTGTAGTGAGAATGAGAGTTGGAACCGGTGGTATGAGAAAACAAAGACCTCGTGGAGGCAGGAGACCAAAACATCTTGGCGTGACTAGGATTAAGGCAGATGATAGCATGAAAACAGTAGCTGTGAGAAGAGTTCTTGAAAGATATCCAAACATGAAACTCTTGGGCTCATACTTTGTTTACAAAGACGGCATACATTATTGGTTTGAAATAATCCTTGCAGATCCACAGCATCCAAGAATTGTTCAGGATA
>CAXMOE010000290.1:0-256 GCA_964194835.1 uncultured Flavobacteriaceae bacterium
AATATACTGTGTTGCTTCAGCGAAAAGCGCACTGCTCCTTTTATAAATCATTTTTATTTGTTGATTTTTACAGATTTAACGGTAAGTTCCTGACCTATGGACAGGGTACTGTTCTTCATATTATTCAGCTCCATCAATATGGGCACTGAGACAAAATACCTACGGGAAAGCGAATATAAGGTATCTCCCTTTTGGACCACATGGGTTTTATAATCGTATGTTTTTGGTTCCTTTTCTAAGACATAACCCTTCCTCA
>CAXMOE010000290.1:266-1772 GCA_964194835.1 uncultured Flavobacteriaceae bacterium
TGCATAACCGGCTTGCCTAAGTCCTTTGGCCCATCTTATATAATCATCTTTCTTCAGGTCAAACAAAAAAGCATAGCGGGCCCGTGTTGACAGAAAGATACTATGGTCCCTAAAAGAATACATAGGGTGGTTGTATTTTCTAAAACATTCGCCTTTTGCATCGTCATCATGAAAATCGTATTCCCCACTCCAACCGGTATGGCATTTTATGCCAAAGTGATTATTGGTTTTTAGGGTAAGGTTACTTCTCCCGTAACCACTTTCCAAAATGCCCTGTGCTAAGGTTATACTAGCAGGAATTCCATAGGCCTTCATTTCAAACTGCGCTATTTCGGAAAAAGTGCTTATGTACTCATCTATGGAAGCAATGGGAAATTTCACAAACCTGCCCGTATCTTCCGGAAACGGATAAGAACCTTGCTGACTGTCACCAATAGAATTGGATCCTGAATGGGACCTGCTTTGCTGTACGGTTTTCTTGTTCCTATTGGAATGCGAAGCTCTTTTTTTAGCACCACATCCAGATATAAAAACGGAGAGTAGCATTATTAATCCAAGTTTCTTTATCACAGACTTATACTTTTTATTGCTCGTTTTATATGTTGATCAATGGCAGGTTCTTTTTTTTCAAAATCATATTCATGCCTGCTATACCCTGTAACCCTCCAGTATGAATGGCCAAAATTTTGGTTCCGGGGGTAAAATAATCTTGTTGTACCAAATCCAAAATACCAAATACCATTTTACCGGTATAGATGGGATCCAAAGGAATCTTGGTTATTTCTTTAAACGTATTTATAAAATCAATCAATCTTGAAGACACCTTTGCATATCCTCCAAAATGATAGTCAGATTGTAAATTCCAGTTATCCTTCTCGACAAATTTACAAATATCTTTTTGCAAAAAATCTCCTTTTAGGGCTGGAAAGCCCAAAATCGTTTGCTGCGGATGGGATGAATTAATGATTCCAGCTATAGTTCCACCAGTACCCACACAGCAGCAAACTACATCAAAACCGATATCCTTAGGGGTCAAAATTTCCTCACAACCCTTAACGGCAAGTGTATTGGTGCCTCCTTCCGGCAGCAAATAAAAATCCCCGAATTCCTCCCTAAGTTTAATTAAAAAAGATGTCTGCTCTTTTTCCCTATATGCTTCTCTGGATATAAATTTAAACTGCATGCCATTTTCTTTAGCCAAGGCTAAGGTTGGATTTTGTTCCCAACGTTCTGCTATTTCCTTCCCCCTGATTATACCAATGGTTCGTAACCCATATTCTTTGCCAGCACAGGCGGTAGCTGCTATATGATTGGAGTATGCCCCACCAAAGGTCAGGATTGTGCCAATACCCTTCGATTTAGCTTTATCGAGGTTGTATTTTAATTTTCGGTATTTGTTCCCGGAGATCAAAGGGTGAATGCGATCCTCCCTTTTTAAAGTCAGCAAAACTTGTTTTTCGTTTAATATTGGAAGAAGTACTTGTTGGTTTAAAACCTTCACCTTGC
>CAXMOE010000291.1:0-1452 GCA_964194835.1 uncultured Flavobacteriaceae bacterium
AATTTAATTTAAAGCCACAGTTACTCTGTTTGAGCTAAATTGTTTTGCCATAAGTTTTGTGTGTAAAATAGGCAGGAAACGAGTTCACCAGCTTAAGTATCAACGAGTTTATCGACAAAGAGTAAAAAGACAATCCCCCCCTTCTAGGCGTCAAAACTGCAACATAACTAAAGTAATGACGGGAGTATGATTTGTTGGAGAATGTTTTTCTAATTTTAAAATAAGTAAATTCATGGGAAGTCTTTACACTACACAATATTTCGATCTCAAACTTGATGAATGGAAAAGGACATTTAGGTTTCCTGTGAATTTTGAATGTATGAGGGATAGTTGCACGATCGAAATAGTTGATTTGGAAGAAAAAACTCACAAGATGACTTTTCAAAAAGGTGGGACAATGAAATTTGAAAAAATTGAGGGAAAATTCATGTTATCTTGGAATGACAATGACTTGATTTGACTCTCAAGGGTCATAAATCACATTACAACGTAAAATTCTCATCCTTCCCAAAAAATAATTTCAATTGAAAAGCGGTGTCTGTACGTGGTGTGATAAGTGGTAAAATCTCTTTCTTATGTAGATAAAGATAATCGCTTAACTTTTGAATTAATTTTGGCTATCTGATCTTTCATATTTTTAACATCGTTTTCTAGTTTTTTGATTCTAACTTCGTCGGTAATAATCTACTACAAGAAATATTCCTAAAACCAGTAATGCGGCTCCTATGATAAATATTCCAGCTCTCAATGAATCTTTTAGGCAATACTTTGAATTAAGAATTTTCAATTCTTATCCTTCCCAAAAAATAATTTCAAAATAACCACTAGATCATTAATGATTACAAATAGAGTTTTTCATGTACCAAATAAAATGCAAAAAGAAGGGAGTAGATGTAATTCTTTTTAGAATAACAAATAATCAGCGTATTACAGATTTTCAAGGTTAGGATTCTCAGCCTTCCCAAAAAATAATTTCAAAATCTACAATATCAAGAGCTACAATGATCCCCTTAACCTTGAACACCCACATTTCACATAAACTACTTTGAATTCACCATCTGTTTTGACATTATGTGACATTGGTTTATGACAATTTCGACATTCTTCAAACCCGTGATATTCTTCAACGTGAATCATCTTGTATTGCCATGATTTTTTTTCTTCGTCCCAATATACTGAATTTATTTCAGTTGGAATATCCATACTTCAAATTATTTGGTTAATTTCATTAATTAGTTTTTAAAAAACAAACATTGATTTCACTATCTCTCCTTCCCAAAAAATAATTTCAAATCCCTTAAGGAGAACCATTATGTTGATTCAGATTTATACAAAGTATATCTAAAGGACAATGTGCCAAAGGTAAAAGTAGAGATAATTATCAAGGCTGAAAAAGACAAAGTTTTTTCCACCATTACGGACTTTGAAAACCTTCCATCAAAACTTCCTCAC
>CAXMOE010000291.1:1462-1715 GCA_964194835.1 uncultured Flavobacteriaceae bacterium
GGAAGGTGACTTCAAGTTAGCAGGTAAGTTGAATTTTTTAGGCTTTTTTGCTAAGGGGAAAATCGAAAAAAGCATAACTGAAGTAATGGAGGAGTTTGCTAAGATTATTCCCAAAAAATAATTTCAAATTAGAATTTTTAATCAAGTGTTAAAATTTCTGGTAATTATTATCACCTCGTCATTAAATTTTTGATTGGGTATGAAAATTTTAGAGTCATCGTCAGTAACTGCAACGGTTTTTGATAATCCAATT
>CAXMOE010000292.1:0-997 GCA_964194835.1 uncultured Flavobacteriaceae bacterium
AACTTAAAAAGTAAATTTACGGAATTTTCTAGCAATATTCCAGATTCTTTTTGATTTGATTCTTCCTCAAAACAGACTTGATCTCTAGTCTTCATCTAGAATTACCCAAGATAATCCTCGTATTTCTTCCCATGATATATTATCGAAACTTGTCATAATTGATTTGGTAAGGATTCGAATAAAAGACTCGCGTAGAAATCATCAGTAGAAATCATCAATGTGCTTGGAAGATTGTGTATATTACTAACATCAAAGATGAACTAAAATTTTGCAAAATTTAAAAAATTAGTGTAAGAAACGTGGTATTTTCTTTGCAATATTAGAGATAGAAGCTCTTCCAGGACCTACTACTATGATTAACAAGTTTCCAGCAAGTAGCATAAGATCTATTGCAACGCCACCTTCTCCAACTAGATTTGATGCCCCTTTTACATGGAATATGGCACCTAGCATAATAATAGATAAAATTGATGAAGAAATTCTTGACAAAACACCAACAATTAGTAAAATACCACCAATTGTTTCTGCTAAAGCTATTGGAATCTGTAACTCTACAGGTAATCCAATACTTGTTAGCCAACCTGCCACACCAGGATCGAATTTTCCGGATCCCTGAACAATAAAGATTACACCAATGGTTACCCTCACACCAAGGTGAGCAATGTCGTGTAATTTGCTTTCACGAAATTTTGCCTCAGTCAATACTTGTGCTCCTTTAGGTCTTGATAAAAAGGCTGTGGTAAAATTCTCATCCTTCCCAAAAAATAATTTCAAAATCTTAGGAAAACAAAAAGAGTTTACTTTAGTTTGATTATTCCCTCATTAACTAGATATTGAATAGCTGAAATTATCTCATCTTCTGAAATTTGATCTTGGCTGTACCATAGAAAGATGTCCTTTACCCATTCAGGAATCTTATTGGTAGTTGAATTGGCGGGTTCAGATTGAGGTGTAGGTTCTGGTTCAAGTGTAGGTTCAAGTTCTGGTGTTGAGGTAA
>CAXMOE010000292.1:1023-1252 GCA_964194835.1 uncultured Flavobacteriaceae bacterium
TTTGATAAGTATTTCAAATTCTCCTAAGAATGTTTGGTCACCAATTGTAATGTCTGATTCTAAAAATGGATATGCAATTTGAACACTCCACAGGTCATTTCCGATACTTCTTGGATATATATCAGAAGTTCTCAGAACGTGTTGTGTAGGAAGATGAGTTACCTTCATGAAATAAATTCCATCACTAGGAGTATAGTTTTGAATTTCTATAGTTGCACGAATGATTTGG
>CAXMOE010000292.1:1262-1690 GCA_964194835.1 uncultured Flavobacteriaceae bacterium
CAAGTGTCGGTTCAAGTTCTGGCGTTGAGGTAATTTCTGGAATTGATTCAGGCCCATATGTATACTCAAAAATTGAAAACTTTGTACTTGCAGTCTGCGAACCAAATTCTGTTCTGATATGTATTTCAAATTCTCCCAAAAAGGCTTGATTGGCAATCTTAATGTCTGATTCTAAAAATGGATATGCAATTTGAGAACTCCACAGGTCGTTACCTGAAGGTTTTGGGTGGATCTCAAAATCTTTTAGAACTCTTTGTGTAGGAACATGAGTTACCTTCAGGAAATAAATTCCATCACTAGGAGTATAGTTTTGAATTTCTACAGTGGCACGAATTATTTGGTTTGATTGATCTAGATAAAATGTTGATGGGCCATTCATCTTAACTGTGATTATGGTATCAGAAGATTCAGCAAAAGTATAATCGACT
>CAXMOE010000293.1:0-1621 GCA_964194835.1 uncultured Flavobacteriaceae bacterium
CTGTTCAAAAGATTTTGTTCCTATTTCATCATATAGATTTATTGCCTCTGAGACCATCTTTTGTACCCTCTCTAGATTGTCTATCTGCGCCATCTTTTTCAAAGTATTTTAGGCGAACTTTAATTGTTTCGGAATTATTTTTTGGGAAGGATGAGAATCTAAATTGTAACTAAATTTTCCTGACATAAATTATACTTATCACCAACAAACCAACTTCACATTATAACGTGGATTAGTAGGACTTTTGACGCCTGAAAAGGGGGGATACTATTTTTACTCTTTGTCGATAAACTCGTTGATACCTAATTTGGAATAATTATAAGCCTCAAAGTCAACTAAAGCATTTTATCTTTACCGACATTACGGTTTTTTTGTTATTCCTTGTCTTAATTGTTTTCCTAGTTATTTTGAAATTATTTTTTGGGAAGGATGAGAATTGATACTATTCTTCAAATTTAAATTCAATATGGTAAATATATTATCTTTAAATTCCAAAGTTGTAACAAAATTATTTTACATGAAAAATATCATGCGCAGATTTCATATTATTAGTAAAAAAATCGTGTTACAGAAGATCTGCCTTAAATAAAATAATGTGGTTTTGTATTTGGCGATAGAGAGTGAGTTGTTGGATGAATACTCGAATACAATTGAAAATACAAGTTAACTAGTTTGATAATTTTTCATTGATTGAAATTTTACTTTTGAATTAAAGTTTAAGCTAGAATGTATAGATAATCATTAAGTGATTATACAAACTGTATTTATGACTTATTTAGTGTAATGATGTGATGTAACAATAGATCATTTTTATAAACAATTTCATTCCAAACAAATATGAAACTCCAGTTCTGCCCACTTTCGCCCAATTGTTTGTTAGGCTGGGTTTCATCTTTTTCTAAATTGAAGCAAAATTGTTTTAGAGAAGATTACGTCCTTGAGATTTCATTTACAATGTTAATTTGAAATTATTTTTTGGGAAGGATGAGAATTAAAAAGAAATGAGCCCACAGAATGATTAATACGACTTTCTAAAAATCATGGATACTGTGGACTCAACTCCATAATTTTTAATTTCAATCTCAAACTTTAGGCTATTAACCTGTGTTTGTTCTAAAAATGACACATGTTCAAAGGCTTACTCTTTTGAAATTATTTTTTGGGAAGGATGAGAATAAAAAAAGAAAGATTCGGAATGTTTCACTGATAAATTGTCCGTAGAGGTTTTAAACTAAATTTGCACGAGTAAACTATGAACGATTCACCCTTTGAAGAATCTTTTTTTGTACAGTTAAAGTGTGGTTGTATAATTGATGAGGTTTCAGGGTTACTCAGCGAAGAATGCTCTCCTCATAGAGAAGGAAATTTTATGCAATAACACATCCTACCTTTTTTGAAATTATTTTTTGGGAAGGATGAGAATTAAATTGTAATTTTTTGATTATTACAAAAAATAACTAAAAACTAATATTTTCAATTTAGTGCTAACGAGCGTCTAATCTTATAAAAAATAAAAAATTGGTATAAAAGTTAGTTGCCTTCTACCCAGATTTTCTTTGTACCTTTTTGTGTAGTTACCCAATGACCTTCTGTATGATCTTTGATTTTGTGCATTGAAAAG
>CAXMOE010000294.1:0-1061 GCA_964194835.1 uncultured Flavobacteriaceae bacterium
CTGCAAGGTCACTTGGAATACCATCAATTATGACGATACCTTTTTCGGCAAGATCACTTTGAAGAAAATCACCAGAACTTGCAGTTGGGGTATCTATTACCATAATTTCTTCATCAATGAGAAACTTGATAGCATTGACTAGTTCGGATTGAGCAATAGCTCCTTCACCATACCATCTGAAATTTTGGTCAACCCAGTCAGGAATTATATTGCTTCCCTTTGTTAGACTATCACCAATAGGAAGAATGTTAATAGCTCCAAAAGTGGTCTGAGCTCCAACTGTTACTAAAAGTAATCCAGTTATTGTTGCTAAGGCGAAAATTGTTGTTTTTGTCAATGAGGAATAATACGACGTAGTAGTAGATACCTTTTTCTAAAAATTGTTTAATTTGAAATTATTTTTTGGGAAGGATGAGAATAGAAATTCATCAAGGAGAAAAAAAGTTTTTCAAGTATTTTTTGGTTCGATTTTTGCTGCAAATGTTTGGGCAATAATCTTGCCATCTTTGATAACAAATGTATCAGTTCCTAGGGGAAAACGATAGTTTTTTGATTCGGCTGACCATACAATATAGGCTATCTGTCCTCTGACTTCTTGTCTACTTATCTTAAAGTCTGAGCCAGGAGGAAGCACATTAGTTGTGACCTCAGTATAAAAATTTTTGATGTTATCTAGACCCTCCAATACTCCGTCAGGGGTAAACACCTTGGCTTGCTCAGAAAAATCTTTCATAAGTTCATCGACGTCTCCTTTTACAAAGTCTAAGTTCTGACGATCTAGAATTTCGGTGGTCTCACGAGTTAGTTCATCTGACACAAAAACAGTCAAACATGATTGCATTTATAGCATTTGGTAATTTGTAGGGCGAGTATTTTGTTATCTTGGTTAACGGATTGTTGAAAATGTAAATTTGAAATTATTTTTTGGGAAGGATGAGAATAAAAAAAGAAAAAAATTAGTTTTGTGCAGCTTGTTGTAGACGATTTATGATGTCCTCAGTAGTTGTTATTTCGTTTGCAATAAACTCAAAGTTTGTCAGAGCTGCATCTTTTGAATAAGG
>CAXMOE010000294.1:1070-1576 GCA_964194835.1 uncultured Flavobacteriaceae bacterium
CTTCAAACCCATTTTCAATAGCATCCCTAAGGTGGGACTCTACACACAGGTTAGCAGACATTCCAGCTAATACTAGGGTCTCAATACCGTATTGTCGAAGCTGCAACACTGCATCACCAGATGAAAAATTGCTCAAACCTTTGTGTGGATTTAGTACATGTGTGTTCTCATCTGGAACCATTTCTGGATGGAACTCATGACCCCACGTTCCTTCATGGAACATGTCAATTGAGAACATTATCTTGTCAATTGGATTGAGAACTTTCCAATTTGCATATTCATGTTCTGTGTATGTATGGGGTGAATAGAATACTGGAATTCCCACTTCTTTTGCAGCTGCTTTTAACGCAGACTGGTGTTCTACTACCTTGTCATTAACAACTTGTTCTCCAACTAGGGCCCAGGCTGCTCCTCCTTCAGATATGAAATCGTTTTGAGGATCAGTGATAAAGACTGCAGTAGTCTCCAGGTCTATCTCAATTTTCTCTACTGGAATGAAATCCTGT
>CAXMOE010000295.1:0-1093 GCA_964194835.1 uncultured Flavobacteriaceae bacterium
GGTAAACATTCTTTACAATACACTGGTCTGTCTGGTTTTGGTTCAAAAGGTACTTCTGAGTCTGTGCCACAATCAGCACACTTCATAGGATACATTTTTCGTTCTTCTGACATAATTCCATGTAATTTTACCATAATAAGAACTAAGAAATTTCATATTTTGAAATTATTTTTTGGGAAGGATGAGAATTTAAAATTAGTTTTTATTTTTCTTCGTTCTCTTCGGATTCATCTTTGTTTCTTCTAGATGGTCTGATTGGAATAAAAATTATTGTCATTTAATCTCCATGAAAACTTGAATGAGCGTTCTATGTTAACGTTGTCCTGTGTAATTTTAAAATGATACAAAATTAACTTTGAAATTATTTTTTGGGAAGGGATTTTCAATATACGGATTCACATAATGGACATATCAACGAGTCACCTTCAAACCTTAAAGGAACAGTAAGACGATCTTTTACACAGTTTGGACATTTGGGAAATTCACCCATAAAACTAGTATAAAATTTGATTATTTAGTTTCATGTCAGTTAGATTCTTTTCACACTAATGCCTTTTACAACAATTCATAACAATTAATTATTTTTAGGAAGAATTGTGTAACAACTGTTTCTAACGTTTATGACAATTTTAGTTGTGGTACGAAAAATGAAATTATTTTTTGGGAAGGATGAGAATTTAAATTACTCCACATCATCATGGTTTTTACAAGTACATCCTGGATCTCTTATTTGTTTAGATACACAATTACAGTTTTTACAACAACCATACTTCATAATCCTATATACTCATATTTGGATATATTATCCACTTTCATTCTCAGCTAAGTAATTCGAATGTTAGCTTAGAAGGAAAATTAACGCTTTAAATGAAATGTTAATTTGAAATTATTTTTTGGGAAGGATATGAATCCGATTTGTCAAAAAGTTCAATTTGTAATGAATAAGCGAGTCTTGGTAGATTCATGACTTCACAGGAAGGATTTAGAGAATTTGAAATTATTTTTTGGGAAGGATGAGAATTGAAAAAATCATTTATTTTTTAGTATGTGGTAATAAAAATGAGGCAGGGAAGATAATGATTACTCCTCATAT
>CAXMOE010000295.1:1101-1576 GCA_964194835.1 uncultured Flavobacteriaceae bacterium
TTTTGATAACTCCATCTATTTTAGATTCTTTTGCGGAAGAATCTAATTTTCAGTGCTCAGAGGGAATGGTACTAGTCTACAGAGTAAACTCAGAAAAATATGCCTGTTTGAAACCATCTACTGCTGATAAATGGTACAAAGATGGAATTGCAGAGCCCGTAGAGCAAATCAAATCATTTGGAGAAAACTTGTACAATGAATCCATGAATCCAAGACAAATAGAATATCCTGCTCATTTGGGTTTTAATGACTTGCACATTGGGGCCATTAATCACCTAATTCCAAGTGGTGATGATTCTGTACTTGATATGCTAGTCCATCATCATTGTAAGGTATATGATGACATGACGGCAGCTTGTCTGTTGTTTCCAACAGGTATGGGTGATCAAGACAAACCATATGGGATTGAATATGTAATTGGTGCTGATGCTTATGAAGGACTTACAGAAGAAGAAAAGATTTATTGGCATTATCA
>CAXMOE010000296.1:0-1536 GCA_964194835.1 uncultured Flavobacteriaceae bacterium
CCCAAAATACTCCCTGAACATAAGAAGGCTTTTTACTCACAAAACTTTCAAAGGCATTTCTTGGGGAATGTTTTTCCCACAGTCTTTCCAGCTCCTTAAGTTCCTGGTTCATGAGTTCAATTGACAGGTTTCGTATCTTTTCTAGGTTTTCCTGGGCTTGGTTTTTCTCTAAATCTTTTTGTTTTAATTCTTCGATCATCTTTCTTGCCTGATCAATTTTTTTAATAAGTTCCTGTGCTACTGGATCATTTTGAAGATCTTCGGACAGTGTAGATTGTTTTCCAATGTCAGATTGAATTTGTGCATAACTAGTATTAATCAAAGAAATTAAAATTATACTTACAATGATAAAATGAGACAATTTTGTGTTAATTCTAAATAATTGCAATAAACTTACCACCTATCCATAAAGGACAATATTTAAAATATTACTTAAATTTGATCCAAATTTTAGAATTATTCAAAAAATTATTTTTATTCATATCTGTGTCCCTTTTTATTCGCAATTTGGCAAGTATAGGCTATATTTTTAATTTGAAATTATTTTTTGGGAAGGATGAGAATGAAAAATCATTTTTCACGTGTACCAATATTCGCTATACACAATTTGGTTAAGGAACCATCACTGTTAAAAGAATACCTTGAATTAAAATAATAAAATACCGATTAGAGATTATCACTGAATCTAGATCTGAATTTATCAACCCTACTTTGAGTGCTATATTCATCAGGATACGAATCCATATGTGATCTTTTTCTCATTTCTTCATCATGTTCTTTTCTTGCATGATGTAATCTGTCTTTTTCATGAATGAACTCTTTGCCACATTTTTGACATTTTACAATTGTTTTGTGATGTTCATGTCTTACATGCACCACTAAATCATCATGATTTGAAAATTTTGCTTCACATTGAATGCAATTATTTTTTTTACTAAACGGATTTTTCAAATCTTCTACAAGTTATCGTCAATGTTATGGAGCAAATAAGCTTAACTGCGTCCATTTTTATCCCCAATTGGGTAGGTGAATCCCCGTTAGCCCATGTCTATCGGGTACCAAAACAATCGCCAACAATTACTATTTTCATAACTATAATGGGCATGCTGTTTTTTTGGACAACGATCTATGTTAAGTAAAAGAATGCGATCTCCAATATGGGCGTAGAGGGTTGATTAAATGAATAATTACATTCAATTGAAAAAAACACATGTAAGATGTGTTTCACAGAACTTTCAGAGACCTGGAATCGCTCCAGTTATTGCAACTCTCTTACTTGTAGCGATTGCAGTTGTAGGAGGAAGTATTGTATTTGTATTTGCACAAGAATTTTTTACCGGAAGTCAAATCAGCGGGACTCCTTCAATAGAATTGATCAAAATTATAGGATATGATGCAAGTGATGCAGAACAAGTCAAGGCTCATGACGGAATAGAAATGTTACCAACTGATTGCTGTGGAGAATCTGATGGACTAAAGAGTGCTGATGAGAGGATAACAATCTATTTACAAAATAACAGTGTCAAGCAAATATTC
>CAXMOE010000297.1:0-1523 GCA_964194835.1 uncultured Flavobacteriaceae bacterium
GAAGGGAAGGCTACCGGGGTTTCATATATAAATAAAGAAGACCGAAAAGAATATAAATTAAAGGGTAAAGTGATCGTTCTTGCAGCATCAGCATGCAGTTCCGCTCGTATTTTGCTTAACTCCAGTAGCAAGCGACATCCAAATGGTTTAGGAAATTCAAGTGGCCTTATTGGTAAATATTTGCATGATTCTACAGGGAGTGACCGCGCCGCCTTTATACCAGATCTTATGAATAGAAAATTATATAATGAGGATGGTGTTGGTGGGATGCATGTGTATACACCATGGTGGCTCGATAATAAAAATCTGGACTTCCCCCGGGGATACCATACCGAAATTTGGGGCGGGATCCAAATGCCAAGCTATGGTTTTGGCTTTAACATAAATGAATTTAATAAATTTTTCGGGATAAAAGTTGGAGGCTATGGTGCAACCTTAAGAGCCGATGTTAGAAAATATTATGGTGCTGTTGTAGGTATTAGCGGAAGGGGAGAGTCGGTTGCCATGGAGGACAATTATTGCGAGATAGACCCCACCAAAGTAGATGAATTTGGTATCCCGGTGCTACGGTTTCATTATAAATGGTCTGATTTTGAACGGAAACAGGCCAGGCATATGCACGAAACCTTTGAGGAAATTCTGCATAATATGGGTGGTGAAGTTCTTGGAGAAACCCCTGCTAAAGAACAGGACTACGGTTTGCATAATCCCGGAAGGATAATTCATGAAGTAGGAACTACAAAAATGGGTAACGATCCAAAAAGATCTGTCACCAATAAGTTTGAGCAAATGCATGATGTAGGCAATGTTTTTATTGTTGATGGCGGCCCATTTGTATCGCAGGCAGATAAAAACCCAACGTGGACCATACTTGCATTGGCATGGCGTACATCAGAATATATAATCGAACAACTAAAACAACAAAACATCTAAGTTATGGATAGGAGAGAGAGTATAAAATCTATCATATTGGGATCTGTCGCAGGGGGATTAGCGATGCACGGATGTAAACCTGGAACAGAACCTGAGAATGTAAAAGAACTTACAACCGTTAAGAAATACCTATACGGAAGAACGGCTAAAGAAAAAGCATACATTGATGAATTACTGGCAGAGAACTATTTTAACCTACATGAAATGGAAACTATCGCGGTACTATGCGATTTAATTTTACCGGCTGAAGGCAATGTGGGGGGAGCACTTGAGGCAGACGTTCCGGATTTTATTGAATTTATGGCAAAGGATTTCCCTGAATTTCAACCCACACTAAGAGGGGGATTGATGTATTTAGACCATAAGTGTAACACAGAATTTAATTTGGAATTTAAAATGGTCGCAAAGCAAGAACAAAAAATTATGCTTGATAGAATTGCCTATCCCGATGTAGAAGTACCACAAGATAAGCAGCCATTGGAAATCCAATTTTTTTCGTTGATGCGTAATTTAACCTTAACGGGGTATTACACCTCAAAAATAGGTATCGAGGACCTGGGTTATAAAGGGAATACCCCAAATGTTTGGGA
>CAXMOE010000298.1:0-1515 GCA_964194835.1 uncultured Flavobacteriaceae bacterium
TTCTTGCCAAGCATCACTAAATTCTTGGAAATATTTCATTCCTGAATCGTTTAAGGCTTTTTGCCAGTTTTCTCCAAATAATTTAGTAGTGTCAAAACTAGATTCTTTGGTAGCTTTTTCCCATACTTCATTAAATTTTACCTGCATGTCCTTATTTGCATTTTGAATCTTTTCAAAAAGGGTTTTCCAATTTTCAAGAGATTTTGTATATTCTTGCCAAAGCAAATCCCATTCATTTGACTTTACTTCTTTTGACATTAATAACTAGAAAACATCCGCACTCTTAAATTGATCCATAAAATCTGGTCTGATTTTTTGGTATGCTTTGATCTTTTTAATTCTCATCCTTCCCAAAAAATAATTTCAAAATAAAATATATGAATTGCATATCGGAAAATAGGTCATTGTTTTAAATGAATTAGGACAACGAGGATATGCTGGAAAATCCTAATCGAAACGTAGATGCTTCCATCTTTTTTCGCGTTTTCCTCTTTCTATCTGTCCACCTCCTCAAAGTTTACCCCTTGAGTATCGGCAGGTATGATAGATCCTCGCCGTAATAATATACCAAAAATGGAATTTAAGTAGTTCTTAATAAATTCTTAACATTTATTCATAATTTTATATTTAATTCTTACAAATGTATACTAAATTTGTTTATGATACATCCTTCCCAAAAAATAATTTCAAATCCGCGCAGGGGAATTTGCCAGAGGGAGATACCTCTAGGGGTTTTCTATGCACGGATCATAATCTTTATGAAATTCCATGTGTTGTTCCATAGTTAGCTCTTGATGTTCAGGACTCATTGCAAAATCAAACATTTCCTCACACGATAACCCATCCCAAAAATTATCCTGAGAAGCATCATACCCAAAATATCCAATTATCGAACCTACAGATACCACCATAATTGCAATAGCTAACAAACGAGTTCTTTTCATTAATGAATCCTCAAAAAATTAATATTTTAAACGTTCATTTACAATTTATTGTAAATGAAAATTAAGTAATTCTCATCCTTCCCAAAAAATAATTTCAAATCTATCAAGAGGGAAAGTTTTACATGTATTAAGATGGAACACGAGTAGAGGTAAATTATTTATGAAATTTCATATCATTTCACTAGCTGTAATTCTGCTTTTTGGGTTTGCAACTGCTGAATGGATTTCAGGAATGAACGCCTACGGTGAAGAACAAAACCTCGTGTGTTCTGAAGGAAAGGTTCTAGTTTACAGAACAATTTCTGACAAGTATGCCTGTGTTTATCCTAGCACTGCAGACAAATGGTATACGACAGGATTTTCAGAACCAGTACAACAAGTCAAATCTTTTGATATTCCTTCAATACATGCAGAAAAGATGAGAACATCTGCTCCATTACCTGAAACTACAAAAGGACCACAAATTGATTTTTCCAAAGGATATCTTGTTGAAGAAATCAAAGATGGACTCTATTGGGTCACTGATGGTGCATACAATACAATGTTTCTAACTACAGGTAATGGAGTAATT
>CAXMOE010000299.1:0-1448 GCA_964194835.1 uncultured Flavobacteriaceae bacterium
AACAAAATCCAGTTATTTTTTGTCCAGAAAACTGTTCATATTGTTGGATAAGAGGAATCTTTTCAGACGAGGAAGCATATGCTAGACTTGATGGCATGATTGTAACAATACCGAAAAGGATTGCCATCACAACCAAAACCATGGTTGCCTTTGGTTTCAATATAACAATTAACCGTAATCTATTGTTAAATCGGTGTGTGTATTCTTTGTTTCTAACAAATATGACAAGACCAGTATTAGAATAATTTTAGACCACAAAAATGGTAGGTGAATCCCCGCGTAGTTGAATCTAAATTAAAAAATACAATATTTTGAAGCTTAACGGATTCTAACATTTGAAATTATTTTTTGGGAAGGATGAGAATATGGAATAGGTTATGCCTAGTATTTACCTAAATTGTACCAAATTTTTCTGACAAATAACTAGTCTTAAGTAATTTAATCGCGTAGTATACTGGCAGAACAGGTCAAGAGTTAACACCGCAATACCTTTCGGGGTCTTTGCTGTAAACTCTGGTTTCCGATGTAGGAGAAAGCTTCTGAAATCTGAAACTTGACTTGTCCTGCACTTTTTCTATTTTGAAATTATTTTTTGGGAAGGATGAGAAAAAGAAAACTAATTCGTAGAAATGGAAGTACATAGACCTTGGTTGATCTTCCAGTTTTCCTTTTCGTAAATAAATTCTAAGAGAATTTCATCATCGTTATTGTAAGAAATAGCCTCGTTTGGTGGAAATATCGTGTAGTGTCTTGATTCCACCTGAATGTGAGATATTTCCAGTTCTTCAGCTTTTTCGATGGCTTTTGTAATGTTGAGGGTTATGGGTGTAGTGTTATTAGACGAAATTATAAATTCTTCAATTATTTTGTTATCTAGGTGAACATGTGACGTGTCACTTTTGTCACTATCATATGAAAATCTAAATTTTGATTTTACGTCTGAGGTTATCTCATTATTGGAATCATCAAGAACATATGGCATGATTTTCAGAGTCTGTGGTTTGTTAGAATTTTTATCAAGTTCAATCACGCAATCACGCCAATCAATCCAAAGATTTCCTTTATCTGGTTTTTTTTCATCTCCAATGTTTTCAAGAAAAACTAGTACATTTGTTCCAGCCATGTTTCCTGAATGAATCGAGAGGGTCCAGGTATCCTCTTGCAAGTTTATCTTTAGAGAAAGTTCACTTCCAACATTTGGATGATCAACATTTTTCAATTCCGAGATTGTACCGTTAAAACAGATAATAAATTCTGAATTACTGCAACCTTGATCTTTTTCCAAATCCATCCTTATGACTACTATCCCATAATGGGAGATAACATCAACTATTGCACCCTTATCACCCTTGATTAGGAGACGTAAAAATTCATCACCAAAAACTGGATCAGCGGAATCCACATGTCCTCTACCATAAAATTTGAACTCTTCTTGGAAAGATTGTGTA
>CAXMOE010000300.1:0-1440 GCA_964194835.1 uncultured Flavobacteriaceae bacterium
AAGACAAGAGAAATTAAAGTTACAAATTGACTTGTCTGGAAAAACAAGAGACTACAATCTTGGAACATCACTTCGAAATTACATTGATCCTCGAGTAGTCAAAGCATGGACTGATGACGTAGGTGCTGAATGGGAGAAACTCTACACTTCAGCATTGCAGAAAAAATTCCTTTGGGTGCAAAACGAAAAACTAGATTGGAAGCAAGTATCCCAGCAATAAAAGAATCATTTAATTTCCCAAATTATTAGGCATAAACTATGCCGGGGTAGCTCAGCCTGGTTAGAGTGCCAGTTCGCTTGGTAAAATCTAACAGGTCTTCCAAAGAAGGCAATACTCATAATCTGGAGGTCGCGGGTTCGAAACCCGCCCCCGGCATGTAACATTTAGTTCGAAGCCCATCAATTCATGATGCTAGAAAACAAGCATTTTGTTTGGCCGCAAAAAGATTACAGTGATCCTAGAATCTGGAGCTTGGTTGAGGAACTAAAACAACAAATGCTTCGAGAGGCAGGTACGCCGACTTTTAATGACAAGAGGAAATTTCCAAAACCCCAAGGCCATGACAATGACTTGATAATTGCCTTTGAATTGAACTTGTTTGGGGCAAAAAAATACCTGCCACAGTATAGGTTCCAAGTGGTAGCCCGAAAACTAAAGACTCCGTTTTGAAATTATTTTTTGGGAAGGATGAGAAATAAAAAAGTAAGAGATGTGAAATTAATCGCACTCTGTTGCTTCTGCAGCTTTAGATTTACCCCTATCTGCATTACCATTGGCTGGATTTTCAAGAGCATCACATGCATCTTCTGGTACGTCTGCTGGTGGGTCCTCCGGTGGGACTGCCATGGCTGGTGCAAATGCACTCATGCCCATCATTACTGCAACCAATGCGATTGCAGAAATTGCTATTGCCCGATTCATATAAAATAGAAAAAATAATAGTTAATAAAAATAGTTTGCCGTCATTTTAAAATGTTACAAAATTAGCCTCAAAAATTTTTGTCTTGTTTTTTAATTTGAAATTATTTTTTGGGAAGGATGAGAATTGATTTATTCTGAAATTAATTCTATTTGCCTTACTGGATGGTTTGAAAGATCCTGGTGTATTCTAACAAGGGATTTCTTTTTAAAAGTTAAATCACATCTGTAACACTTCCATGCTATAGTGCTCATGTATAATCTACAACTTTGAATATTATAAGGAGATGTTTGTACAATAGAAAAACTATTCATAATAGATATTTCACGCCTAAATTATTAAATATTGATCTCAACTACTTGTTGAATTATTTTTTGGGAAGGATGCGATCTAAAGTAACATTTCAAAAATTACAGCAAACTTAAACCGATCTAAATGATCCTAAAACCAATGATTAACAAAAAACTTGCCTTTATGGCAATACCAGTTCTAGCAGCAATTTTGATTGGTGGCAGTCTAT
>CAXMOE010000301.1:0-431 GCA_964194835.1 uncultured Flavobacteriaceae bacterium
TTGGTTTAAGATATGGTGGAAGAGTTAGACCAGTACCAGGTCCACCCCCATATGGATTCTTAGCCATTATGTGAAATCCTCAATGATTGAAAAATTGTTAAAATTATCACAGTAAAAATTGTTTTGTAAAACATTATTTATATGTGATCTTCATATCTACTAATTATTTATCCAAACTAAAGCTTTGATTTAGTTTCAGTAATAGTCTTTCAAAGGGTCTTGGTGTTTTAGTTCAAGACTCGTCATGGTTTGAATCTGTTTAGGCTTGATACATTTTATTTCCAATTTCAATTCCAAAAAATAATTTTTAAAATTATCATAATCTAAATTTCAGAAATTGTAACAAAATGAAAGAACAAATTCAAATAATTAATACAACCTAGTTCCATATTATCTTGGGCGAGAGTAATGGGAGAAAAATGTCAAAATTG
>CAXMOE010000301.1:472-739 GCA_964194835.1 uncultured Flavobacteriaceae bacterium
CATCCCTTACTCACTGTTCTAGTGAATGTAGTTTTGAATCCTATCTAAAATCTGAATCAGTTTGTATTCTACTAGATATTGATCTGATTTAATTTAAACATCTATATTTCTTTTTCAATTCTCATCCTTCCCAAAAAATAATTTCAAATTAACATTTTAAATAAAATTTTCATTTGGCAATAAACAGTTTAAGAAATGTAAATTAGTTAGGAATTGATATTATTACTGTGCCAAAATTCCTAGACAGTCATGGTATGCAAGGAGCTA
>CAXMOE010000301.1:749-1018 GCA_964194835.1 uncultured Flavobacteriaceae bacterium
AAGTAGCATAGTCATAAACTTGGTTAAATTACGCCCATTTTTTGCATAATTTTGCAGAATCTCCTTTTCCTAAAACAATAATTTCACAAGTTTGATTTGTAATGATCAAAAAGCTACAATTCAGGTAAGAATCCTTCCCAAAAAATAATTTCAATTTAGGAAGGTGGTATCATTTGACTAAATATCCCATCATTAATTTATGATTTTTTTTCGCATGTGATGAATGAAAAGAATGCAATATTTCTTTAATCTTACAACATTCATAGTAT
>CAXMOE010000301.1:1028-1402 GCA_964194835.1 uncultured Flavobacteriaceae bacterium
AAGGAGCTAATCCTGAAGACCTAAAAAAATCACAAATGGAGCACAAAGATGAATTTGGCGTTTCTATCCTCAACATAATTTTCAGTGAAGATGAGGATAGGATGTACTGCTTTATGGATGCTCCCGACAAAGAATCTATAAAAAAACATCATGACAAGATTGGATACAAGTGTGATTATATCTTAGAAGTTGATTCCACAGCTGATGAAATGGATTAATTCATAATTATTATCATTCCCAAAAAATAATTTCAAAATTACTTTAGACCTTTACGTAACGCTTCATTCACAACGCGGGAAAAGCTTACTGATTTTGTAGACTGTTTGATTTGTTTTGCTTGTATTTCATGTAATTTCTTTAGCAGATCATCGTTA
>CAXMOE010000302.1:0-290 GCA_964194835.1 uncultured Flavobacteriaceae bacterium
TGGAATTCATATCTATGTGTATGAACTAAAAGACTCTAATCAAATCTGGATAGGCTACTCAGATAAAATTCTCTATGTGCATCATGTAGATGTAAAAGGTAAGATTTTAGGGACATTATTTCAAAATGAATAGAATGACGTTTAATTTGAAAGTGATTTGATGACATCCAAGGTAAAATTATCTATCGGCGGAACAATTGTTGAAACATTCATCTAAAATAAATTCTCTTTAATTCACGCCTATCTGCGTCCACTTTTATCCCCAATTTGGTAGGTGAATCCCTCTAGAT
>CAXMOE010000302.1:300-1402 GCA_964194835.1 uncultured Flavobacteriaceae bacterium
CATAAAAAATAGTCTTCCCATGAAAATCCTTTTTTTAGAATAAGAAAAAGGTTTTTCAACAAACAAACTCACGTTATAACGTGGATTAGTCCGTACTTTTTACGCATGAAACGGGGGGATACTATTTTTACTGACAGTCGATAAACTCGTTTACACTTGAAAATTTATTTTTCACCTATCTGCGTCCATTTTTATCCCCAATTTGGTAGGTGAATCCCTCTAGATTCAATCCTGGAATTATAAATAATTTTTTAGAAAGTCTTTGAAAAATCAAAATGCGCCGGGAGGGAGATTTACTGTTTTAGTTCAAATCTCCTCTCAATTAGGTGTTAACGAGTTTATCGACAAAGAGTAAAAATGGTTAACCCCCTTTTTAGTCAGGAAAACATGAGCTTTTGTCGTAAAGGATTTTTGTAATATTAGAAGAAATTTGAAATTATTTTTTGGGAAGGATGAGAATTGAAAAATCTAGACTTTGATTATTCCATGCTCTACTAGATACTTTATACCATTGACAAAATCATCATCAGTAGTTAGTCCATCTGCCCACCAACCTGCATTGTTTTTAATCCAAGCAGGGATTTCATGAGTGTTTGAAGAGGCTTGTTGTGTTTTAGGAATTAGTATAATGTCATTTTTGATTAGATATTCAATCCCTTGGATGAAAGTCCCATCATCAATTTTTCCTTCTGCCCACCAACCTGCATTACCTCGAATCCATTCAGGAATTGAGATTTCATTATTTTGATTTCCAATTCTATCAATTACTATTGGTATAGATGTCCGTGCAATATCATTACCATTAAGATTTTCAAAATTTAGCCGAACAATTCCTGTTACGCCCTCAGGAATTAAAAATTCTAAAGTGTTGTATTCTTCTTTAGAGTCTATGCTTGTACCGCTTTGTTGAAAAACCATTTTTCCATTTTTAGTCATCGAAAAATCATAGGTCACTGCAATTGGTGTGTTTTTGAGAAAAACATCCATAATATTAAAATTTATTTTTACACCAGAGTTTGATTTCAAGTTTTTAGGTTCAGGTGACACTAATACTAGAAACTGGCCATTCTCAGTTATTGAACTATATTGAATTTCATCTGAA
>CAXMOE010000303.1:0-1378 GCA_964194835.1 uncultured Flavobacteriaceae bacterium
CATCTTTTTTCTTTGACTTTCTCTTTGATTTTTTATCTGTCATCTTTGAATTATGTTCTACCATTACAAATTTCCTGTAAGAATTATAAACTTAAGGATATTGCGTATCTTCATTGAAAATCTGTAATACGTTGATTATTAGTTACCCTAAACAAAATTACATCTACTCCCTTCTTTTTGCATTTTATTTGGTACATGAAATACTATATTTGTAATCATTAATGATCTTAGGGTTATTTTGAAATTATTTTTTGGGAAGGATTATTATTTTGAAATATATTATTTTTCAGATTTACTAAGTAATTCCTTGATAACATAACTTCGAACATTTGCAAACTCCCAATCCTTTAGATTTGCATTCTTACATTCCTCTTTGATTATGAGACCTGCTAAACCATTACTCCAGATGTGACGTTTTGTGTCATACACTTCAATGATTTTTCCATGTTTTGTAATTTTGATTGCTCCATGACACCTTTCAATTATTTGTAATCCTACTTTTTGGTAGACTTTTTCAAAATTGACCATATTATGTTAAAGTGTCATCGTATCAAAAAGGTTCAGATACATGGCAAATGAACCTTAAAAAAACATCCATTTGAGATTTTACGCTGAAATATGTTTAAGAAACTTGGATATTCTGGATTCTATCTATTTTACAAAAAACAATGAAATGTTAATTTGAAATTATTTTTTGGGAAGGATGCGACATATTTCTTTTATTCTCATTACCAATATTTTTTGTCATACCATAATCAAATACAATGTTGTTTTCTTCTTTAAAATGGCAACTACAAAGAAAGCAACCAAAAAAACTACAAGAAAGACTACTGCAAAACGAACACCTGCAAAAAAGAAGGCATCATCCAAATCCCAAGCCGCAAAGAAAGGCTGGGCTACACGAAGAAAGAACTCCAAATAATCTCATTTAGGCAATCAAGAACCCCTTCTTCTTTTTTCTAATTTTTAAAAATAGTTGTTGTTGAAATTATTTTTTGGGAAAGAAAAGAATTTAAAAATAATTCAAATTAATAGTTCATTTAAAATGAAAACCAGTTTTTTGTTTTCCATTTCGATAAAACGTGTACTTAAAAGACAAATCGTGTATAGTATCGTAGTGGTGTCTGATGTGCCTTTAGATGGTATCCGCCTAAAAGCATTTTACCACAAATTTCACATTTTACCCGTTTAACCAAATTCACTCAAAACCTGAATTTCTTTGTAATAACAGTTGCCTATCTAGGATAATATTTGAAATTATTTTTTGGGAAGGATGAGAATTATAGAAAAACATGAGAAGATCTTTGTAGGTGTTTTATCTCCAGAAGGAGAAGTAATTGACTACACCAATGAAGATAACCGAAAACCTGAAGAACGA
>CAXMOE010000304.1:0-1362 GCA_964194835.1 uncultured Flavobacteriaceae bacterium
ACTTGATGAGAGTGTATAAAACGAATTGGAAGTAAACAGTAGTATATTCGGAATCTTGCAAAGAGTCCTTCTATAACGATCCCCGCTGGCAAGTGATACTCGATAAAGTGGGGTTTCCTAAGTTAATCTGACCGGCCGCTTTTGGCCTAGGCTGCCGGTCACCGTTATGCTTTATTTGCCTCTAGTTTTTGCGACTTTAATACCTCAAATCTTACTTATTTGTCAGAACCCAAAGCTCTACTTCTTCGGAAGATCGCCAGTGCTGATCTCGCTTTGTATTTTCAGAAGCAGCTTTAACGGGTTTTTTAATACATTTTTCCAATTGAAATCTCCCACCTTTGGCTAGTTCCTTCTCTATCGGATGCTCTTTTGTGACATTTGTTATTTGAGCTAAATTCGAGAATATGAGCACAAGCTTTCCTTCATGTAAAAGCCTTTGTTTTGCTCCTGCAAAAAAATCAGGGAATAGCTTTTCATTGTAGTAAATAGCTTCATCATTACTATCCAGATTATGCAGTTCCGGCAACCAAGGAGGGTTAAAAACAATCAGTTCGGTCTGTTTTTTCCACCTACCAAAAAGATGCCCAAAGTCTAATTCTATCTTTCGAGATAACTTTGTATCTCCCATAAACTCTGCTAATCCAATAATCGCATTGGGATTCGTATCTGTCCCAAAAACCTTTTGAAAACCATACTTTATCATTTGTAAAGAAAGTACTCCACTCCCAATCCCAACGTCTATTGCTGACTTTTTAGGCCCTTTGTAACGTTTCAACCAATTGTCAAAAAGCACCAAATGTTCAAAACGTGTAGGAAAGTAAGTACCATAATATGGATGTAATTTATTTCGAAGTACAGGAATAGAAATCCCATTTAGGTACCACTGCCAAGCACTATTTAGACCTTGTACTTGAGGAAAGGATAACAAGAAATCACTAGTCTCTGGATAAAGCTTTTCCAACCAGCCGATCGAAGGAGATTTCTTTACTGCCAATTTATGATCTACAATTTCTATTAAAATAAGATTTGAGAGCTTACCATATTCTGACCGATACACACGTTGCTCCTGAAAAGACGTATTCGGAAATTTTCTATTCAGATGCGCATGTAACTCCTGAAGAAGTGACAATCCATTATTATAAAACTCTGTTATTAATATAGGGTTCCCGGCCTCCAATACTTCAATCGCATACTGAACATCTGTTCCACGTTTAAACGACTCTGTTTTTTTCCCAGACGCAATAGGTTCTGGTTTGTTTACCTCTATTTCTGTAATCATTGATTGGTTTTCCTTTAGCACAAAGGTAAGTAATCCTTTCTGGCGATTCCTGTGACTTATGTGGTTGATAAAAATAATGAAAT
>CAXMOE010000305.1:0-1321 GCA_964194835.1 uncultured Flavobacteriaceae bacterium
TTTCCCTTTGAAGAGGACGGCCCCAGCCCAGAATTGAATGCCAATGTTAAAATTGTTGAAGACAACGGGACGGAATACCTTTTTGAAGAGGTCGAAGCGGGAAAATACCTTTCCACCAACCCCTTCAGTACCCAGTCGGATAAAAGCTATCAATTGATGATCACGACCAACAATGGTAGATCTTATTCCTCCAGCCCCGCCCAACTCACCCAGACAACACAAATTGATGAGCTATATGCTTCCCGTATAATCAATGATGACGGAGAAGAGGGCATGGTGTTAAATATAGATAGTTTTGATCCCAGTGGCAATTCTAAATATTACCGTTACGAATATGAGGAGACCTATAAGATTATTGCACCGAAATGGGGGCCCCAAGATTTGATCGGAGATCCTGACCCTGATAGTGGATGTAGCGTACTTGTTGTACCCCGTGAGCAAGACGAACAAGTTTGTTACACCACCGATCGATCTAACCGCATTATACTTACCGAAACCAATGTACTCGATGAAGACAGGGTATCCCAGTTCCCAGTGCGGTTTATCAATAGGGACAACTTTATCATATCGCATCGTTACAGCATACTTGTAAGACAGTTTGTACAATCCAATGAGGCGTATACATTTTTTGAGACCCTAAGGGATTTCTCTGGTTCGGAAAGCCTCTTCTCCGAAACACAGCCCGGGTTTTTAGCGGGCAACATTTCTTCATTGGACAATGAAAGTGAAAAAGTGCTTGGTTATTTTGATGTGGCATCCGTGACCGAGCAAAGAATATTTTTCAATTATTCCGACTTTTTCCCGAATGAGGAACTTCCACCCTATGCGAATGCTTGTCGGGAAACCGCACCTGTCTTAATAAACCAAGGGGGGGGGTGTGTTTTGAGAAAATTGGTTGAGAACAATCAAGTCAGATACGTTACAACCAATGACGGCCCTGGTGGAAACGAAGGTCCATTTATTGTTGTCCCAAGGGTTTGTGGCGATTGTACGGTATTGGGAAAAACGGAAGTCCCTGAATTTTGGATAGAATAAAAATACTGGAATTATGAGACATTACTCTTGATTATATGATGTTATCAAAAAAAACATGTCAGGTCTTTTTCACCGTTGTCCTCTGTCTTATGGGATATGGATGTGTGGAACCCTTCGATGCCAAAACCGAGATTTTTGAAAGTGCCCTGGTCATAGATGCAACGATCACCAACGAGCTCAAACAGCAAGAAATTCTCCTGAGCAGGTCGTTTCCCTTTGAAGAGGACGGCCCCAGCCCAGAATTGAACGCCAATGTTAAAATTGTTGAAGACAACGGGACGGAATA
>CAXMOE010000306.1:0-602 GCA_964194835.1 uncultured Flavobacteriaceae bacterium
AGCTTCGATTTCATATTGATTTTCAGCTATTTTTTTTGGAGTTGCAGATGACATGTATAATGGAATGATTTCTTTTAGAGACAATTTAAATCCTAAGAAGAGACTTTAGGAAAATTTAAAGTTCATTTAATATTAAAAATAATAGATGGACAAGGCATATCAGGACAAACACAACAAGGGACTAGACATGCTGCAGGACTACAAAAATTATTTAGAAAAACAAGTAATGAATTTAAAAAAGCTAGATCAACAGTCTGAGTTTATGAAGAGCTGGAATGAAAATACAATAAAAGAAAGACTAGAAGAGATTATGGTAATTGACAAGATACTGAAAAGCTTGGCTCGCCTCTAAAACTAGCTAGAGATTATCAATTTGAGCAAAAATTAAGGAGATTTTACGCACGATTTACTGAGGAATTGAATGAATGAATTCTTAGTGCGGGTTAAATGCAGTATTACCTCACCTACCTCATGCAATGGTGCTGGACAGAATTGGAATCATTCAATTGTTTATCGTTTACCAGACCATAGACAATCCCTAAAGATAGTATTCGTCTGTGCCATAGGAGTCATTTTGCACCATTGCATTTTTCAATTATTCT
>CAXMOE010000306.1:612-1226 GCA_964194835.1 uncultured Flavobacteriaceae bacterium
TCGGAATTCCTCAAAATTACCTGGTTCAACATCTACAGAAGGAATGTTGACAAAAATTAAAACACTATCAGGCACAAGATGCCTAAAAACGAGGAAATATCAAAATCAAAGTGTTAACGAGTTTATCGACAAAGAGTAAAAATAGAATCCTCAGAATCATTAATACGCTCTAAATTAAGATTTTTTACTGTGTTTAGAAAAATCATTTTAATTGGATTTATTCTCACGGCGTTTGCATCAATTGTAACTATTAACCAAGCTTCAGCTCAATTCACTGATTACAATGAACATGATCCTGGAATTACAGCTGCAATCCCATCATGGATTAAAAATACAGCTGGATGGTGGGCAGAGGACAAAATTTCAGAAACTGAATTCCTGCGAGCAATTGAATATCTAATTGAAAATAAAATAATCAAAATCACAGCTACTCCGATTCAAGACATTCCAGATATTACAGCTACGTACATCTTACCAGCTAGCCGCCAATCTGAATTTCCACAAATCTCTGGAAGCTTTGAGAAAAAACACACAGGTCCATTGACTCTAACTATAATTCAGCCTGACAAGTCAGAGCAAATAGTTACAACAATATCAAGAGATGGAACATTCAC
>CAXMOE010000307.1:0-602 GCA_964194835.1 uncultured Flavobacteriaceae bacterium
TGCACTGCATTCCATACACTTAATTTTTACAATGTCGTATAATAGACATGCTACAGGCTGTAAATTTACAAGAACACTGCCTGTACCATCAAAAATGTAATTTACTTTTACAGATACCAGAACTTAGATTTGTGGGATTCTTAGATCCAATGGGTAATCTGATTGCAGGTGGTTTCAAGCAAGGTGTTACTCCTTTACATGATGAATCTGAGAGACAAAAATTGTACATGGAAATAGTTTTGCGAGTAAATACCAGAAAAGAATTTGATTATGATCTTGGGGCAGTTCAATATGCATCAGCTAGAAGGAACAAGGTAGTTACAATGACTTTCCCACTAGATGGCAAAGTGCTTTTTGTTTCAACAGAACTCAATGTTAACATTGAAGATACCGCTGAAAAAATAATGAAAATTTGCGGGATTTAATTTCGCACTGTAATAGTTTTCTCAATTCTCATCCTTCCCAAAAAATAATTTCAAAATTAAAAAAGCGCAGGACAAGTCAAGTTTCAGATTTCAGAGCTTTCTCCTACATCGGAAACCAGAGTTTGCAGCGAGAACACCGAAGGTATTTTGGCGCAAACTCTTGACCTGTTCTGCCAC
>CAXMOE010000307.1:612-1214 GCA_964194835.1 uncultured Flavobacteriaceae bacterium
AGAAAGGAGAAAAGTTATCTGAATTAAAACAACGAATTATAAAATACAAGAGTGAACAGCAAATAAAGAAAAAGGGAAAGAAACCAAAAAAGTATTGATTCTAAACTCTTTTTGAAAATCTGTGATATCCTTCCCAAAAAATAATTTTAAAATCTAAGAATTAAGAATTTTTATGTTACCTTAATTCAGATTTCTTCTTATCTCGTCCTTCAACAAGATTATGATGGTTATCACAATAGATTGCAATGTTTTTGTAACTGTCATTTTCAGAATTTCCGTCTCTGTGATGTAAGTTTAATTTTATTTCAAGTGCAGTTATTCCACATTTTTCGCATCTGGCCTTATTAACAGTAAATTGACCAAGATACTTCAGAAGCTCAGTTTGACTGAAGTCTTTCCTACCTACCATGTGTTTTCTAGCCCAAACTAAGAATTAAGAATTTTCAATTCTCATCCTTCCCAAAAAATAATTTCAAATTAACTAATTTTATGAAAAAAAGATTTAGAATACATCATACGTGCTAGGGGTTATTGGATATTCCACCTTCAAAGAACAAAATAAAAATCGGATTTATGGTAAAAATAGTACAAAAACAAGATCA
>CAXMOE010000308.1:0-373 GCA_964194835.1 uncultured Flavobacteriaceae bacterium
TGATTTCTCTAGGAATTTTTGGCGTTTCTATTGAAACAGATTCGGTTGAGCTTTTTAGAATTTGTGCCATACCCAATTTTGCCCACCTTTCAGCTGTAGAAGCAGAAGTACAAACTTGATTGTTGGCATTAAATTTGAAAACTAAAACTTGACCTGCTCTGCACTCAAATTCGGGTTGAAATGGATCAGTTCCTCCGTATCGTTCTACTCCTTCGCTAAATGGAATCACTGGAAGAATACCAATCGATAAAATAAGTGGAATTAATGCAAAAATAATAGGTTTCACAAAAATGGTAATTTAGGCCCAGATTTAAAAGATCATTTAATTTTGAGGCAAATTTTTCCTCTTTTTTACCTTCTGGGCTTAATTGAT
>CAXMOE010000308.1:383-1200 GCA_964194835.1 uncultured Flavobacteriaceae bacterium
CTAATGATGTTTGTCAATAAACTTGCTGATACTTCAAAAACTCAAGGGTTTCCTAAAAAAGAGCGATACAAGCGAGTATAAGATATGTTTTGTATTATTTTCTTTAATCAGATTAATAGAATTTGAAATTATTTTTTGGGAAGGATGAGAATTGAAAAATAAATGACTACCTTCCAAATTTATCCCATAAATTCACCATAACATGTTCAAATCGTTTTGAAGCTACATCCTTTGATTGGATATTTTGCCATTTATAGGAACTTTTGTAAAGTTTTCTAATCGGATGTTCAATTTTAGCAGTGGGATAAAACTCCTCCATGAATTTTACATAGGCCTCTATAATTTTTACAAAAACTCCTGAATATAGATTTTGTAAAATCAATCTTGGAACGCCTTTTTCTTCTATCCAACTTTGTATCATGATCAGATCGTTTCGAACTTTTTCAGCACTTTTTTCCAAGTCCTTTTCATTTGGTTCGAGTTTTTTTTCGTATTTTAATATAAGAATGCGTCTTGCTCTCCATGAATCATCTGCTTCTAAAATTCTTATTGCTTCGCTTAATCCTCTTCCCATATTCTGCTTTCGAGAAAAATATGTTGGATAAAAAAATGCAAAAGCAGACACTCCAACTGCTATTGCAATTCCAACAAATTCAAAGGCAGGATCTTCTATTATTGGTGCTAGAGGTCCCATTTCTAAATTTACCAAACTAATCCATCACCGACATTACCACTTTACCTTCTTTTAGCCACTGTTGAGCAGTATTGTAGCATTTTTTAATAGGAATTTCAAATTCTGAAAACACAGGTTCATCTT
>CAXMOE010000309.1:0-1200 GCA_964194835.1 uncultured Flavobacteriaceae bacterium
CTTTTAGCCATTTTGAGAAATTTTTCTATTCATGTTTTTAAACTTATCAACATTTTCCCAAATTTGGGAAGTAAAATTAAATTGTTGTAAATCAAAATTATTTCTTTGAGGAATGGAAAATCTAGTGATATCTGAAAATATGCACTTGTACATTATGATAGGAGATATGGCTAAAGAGGCAAATCTATAACGTATTTTACGTAAAATGTTTAATAATCATCAAAATCGATTTGTAATGAAATGAGTATTGAAACAAAACATATTTTGGTTGCATTAGACGATACTGGAGAACCAAAAAAAGGAATGGAAAAAGCAATTTACCTTGCCAAACTGTCTGGCGCAAAAATTACAGGTGTAAATGTCATGGTTGTTGCTCCAACCCTTGTTTCGACAGTTACAAATTATAGAGATTATTTATCAAAAAAAGCACAAGAAATGTTAGGCTCTGTAAAAGAATCCTGTGAAAAACAAGGAATTCAATTTGCATTTAAAATTCTAGATGGAAGCCCGGCATCTAAAATCGCTAAATTTGCTGAAGAAGAGAAAGTTGACCTTGTGATTGTTGGTTCAAGAGGTCTTGGCGGTATCTCGGAAGCCATTCTTGGGAGCGTAGCAAATTCCATTGTGCACAAATCAAAAGTTTCAGTTTTGGTTGTAAAATAACAGAATTAGAAGTTTAAAAGGCCTTTTTCAAATTCTCATCCTTCCCAAAAAATAATTTCAAAAAGGATTATTGTTTTACGTTTGATGTACTTGCAGCACAAGCTTCACCTTCTGCACGAGCTTTAGCGATATCCTGTTTTAGTTGATCTTTTGTTCTTAGTCCCACTACACCGCCAACTTCCTTTCCATTGCAAAAGAATTTGATTGCAGGGATTCCTTGTACTCCATATTTTTGAGCCAAGTTCATCTCACTTCCAACATCAACTTTAACAAATTTCATGTCAGTTACTTCATTTGAAACCTCTTCATAAATTGGCGCTAGTTGTTTGCAAAAAGCACACCAATCACCCCAAAAGTCCACAGCAACATAGTCTTGAGATAAAACTTTTTCGTCCCATTGTGCTTCTTTAACATCTTCAACTGCCATGAAGTAGTCTAATATGAAATAGTTCTTAAAGATAATGTTATTTTATTATCTGTATGCCTTTCCAAAATGCAACTCGATTCTTGATCTTTTTTGCAAAAAAGAATGGTTTT
>CAXMOE010000310.1:0-1182 GCA_964194835.1 uncultured Flavobacteriaceae bacterium
ACAGTTCCAAGTTTTCTCAACCAACTCTAGAACTATGAATCAAGTTGCGTTGGCATATGTTCTAAATAGAGACGAAGTATCGATTTGCATACCAGGATCAAAGTCCGTAGAACAGCTGGAATCCAATGTAAAATCCTCTGAAATTTCTCTCAACTCTCAAGAACTTGATAAAATTGAAATAATTCAACGATCTTGGTGAACATCACCATTCCTTTTTCACAAATTTTTCATGATTTATTTTTTGGGAAGGATGAAAACTAAATTTTTTTAAATGGTAACATTTATTGCATTACAAGATCATCCATAAGCAAGAATACACTACCTTTTTTTATTAGATTTGAAAAACGCCGTGGGTATAATAAAGAACAAACGCAATTTAATGTATGAGTGAAAAAGAAGAAACAACCGAAACAAAAACTGAAACGGTTGAAAAATCAGATTCTACAGAAAAAGTTGAGGAATCAACTAAACCTGAAGTAGAAGAATCTAAAAACGAAGAAACAAAATCCAGCTAATCTTCAATACCTTTTTTTTATTTCCAACAAATCAACTCACGTCATTACGTTAGTTATGATCTTAAACCATCTCCAAAAAACAAACTCCCGTTATGTCTTTAGTTAATGCGCAAAATTCGTGACTGAAAGGGGGGGATTGTCTTTTTACTCTTTGTCGATAAACTCGTTAACACTTCAAATTAATATTGTTTAGAGTTCCAGTACAGTGGGTTCATCAAATCTGAACTTAAAACGCCTGATTTTACGATGTAAAGTTCAACTTTACTGCAATTGTTAGAATTGTGAACTTCTAGAAAATCATCTCCTTTAAACAACCTTGATCCAAAGTCTCAGTATGGAGATTTCCATAAATGTGGCTCTTACTTTGGTGGGGCTTGCAATGCTATGTTTAGGTGGAAACTGGCTGGTAAATGGAGGCGTCATAATTGCCAAAAAACTACGAATAAGTAGTTTGATAATTGGTATGACGGTAGTAGCTTATGGCACTTCTACTCCAGAATTAGCTGCAAGCATTGCAGCAGCTGGTGAACACAGTGAGATAATCTTAGGAAATATTATTGGAAGCAACATAGCAAACATTGGAATGGTTATTGGCATTGCAGCTATAATGGTTCCACTTGTAATAAAAAGGTCAACACTACGCAAAGAAATCCCAATTATGTTAGGT
>CAXMOE010000311.1:0-1161 GCA_964194835.1 uncultured Flavobacteriaceae bacterium
AGAGACAAATGTGTTTGTGCTTTGTTTGATGCTGCAACTGGTGGATAAAATATAACGATACCACTAGGACAAAAAAATTCATTATATGAGTAATGCGTGACACACCAAAAATAGAAACCTACTGGATGTGAATTATTCTGAAATTATTTTTTGGGAAGGATTTGTAGAATAAAAAATGGTTTGACAGGTAAAGTCAATCTACTAAAGAAAGAATCATACCAATTGAAGCCATCAATAAAAAACCTGTTCCATAGCCACCCAAAAATGGAAAAGGCAAGTAAGTTTTCCTAGTAAATCGCTTCTTTAACGGCTCTATTACCATAAATGGTATAGTTGTTATCACCGTTAACATAAAGACCACATGCCATACTTGAGCAACTTTTACAGCAAAAACTTTCATGAAACTATCATCTTCATCGATTTGGTCAAGAATTATGGTAACAATTATGCTTACTGTAAATCCAATTAGAAAAAGTTTGAGACTCGTATCCATAATTTTTACAAGAATATAGACTGAATTTATCTCTAAGTAATTTTGAAATTATTTTTTGGGAAGGATGAGAATTGAATATTAAATTACTACGAAACCCTACACTATATGTGAATTACAATAACCTAAATAGTAAAATTCTAAAACTTAATTCTAAGGTTAGGTATGCAGGGATCTATCATCCTGGAAATGTAAAAATTTTCGAAAAAATACAAAAAGGCATTACCAGATTATCTGACAAAGAAAATACTAAAGATAGTTTAATTCATGCATATATGAGATGGAAAGCTCGTCAACATTATTCATCTGTAATAGGTGAACCAATGTATTCAATAACAAAATATGTAAAAATTAATCGTCTAACAATTCCACTTCACTCTAAGGCACTTTTAATGATAAATACAGAGCCTGAACTGGAACCTGATGAAATAGTTAACGATGTAATAGCACTGATAAAAAAATATTCAGATGATCCAAACTATGCCCCCAGACAAGTGCATTTGGGATAACTCAGTCGAGGAAACAAAACTTACAGGTCAACTCAATGAATTCAAATTATTTTTTGGGAAGGATGAGAATTGAATATGGTTTTTATTTTTCTTCTGTCTCTTCGGATTCATCTAGATCTTCATTTCTTCTAGATGGTCTGATGGGAACAAACATGATTGTCA
>CAXMOE010000312.1:0-1132 GCA_964194835.1 uncultured Flavobacteriaceae bacterium
TTCCTCATGCAGGTAATCCTGCAGGTGATAAGGCACTAGAACATGCAGTACACATAGCAAAATTTAATTCATCAGAAATTTTGATTTTGCATGTAGTTGAGGCTCTACAAAGACCTCCAACGTTTGCATTATCTGGAATGGAGAGTAAAGCATTAGTTGGGGCTTTTCAAAAAGCTGCAAAAGAATCTAGAATCAATAGAGAAGAAGAAATGGAGAGAAAAGTCGAACATTATAAATCACAAAATATCAATATCAGATACAAAGTTGTAACTGGATATGCTGATGAAGAAATTTCAAGGCAGGTTAAAAATCATAAATTTGATCTTATCATTATGGCAAAAAGAAGAAACCTATCTGGAATAAAGAAACTTTTGTCACTTGGTAGCGTTTCAAGAAAAATTGTTGAAATTGGAAGATGCCCAGTTTTACTAATTGATGCTTGATTAATCAGTAAAAATCACCAAAGGAATAATTATTGTAAAGCGTTTTCTAGGCATCGAAGGGGGGGGACTTTTTACTGACAGTCGATGAACTCGTTAACACTTTAAAATAAATTGGGAAAAAACCCAGTTACTTAGATTTGATTTTGAAATTATTTTTTGGGAAGGATGAGAATTAAGGATTCTTTGATTCTGTCGTAATTTGAAATGTTAGACATAGTGTTTTCAGATTACTATAAAAATAATTGCACATGTGTGCACCTATGAATTTAAGCGATCCAAGTTTATTTAGAGTATTGAGTTTTGCTTTCTAATGAATAATAAAAAACCTCTATTACTTCTTGTAGCAGTGCCATTACTCTTAGTTGCTGCATCTTCATATTTTCAAGATATTGATGCTGCAAAAAGTCAAGGAACGCTATTAACTGAAACTGGTTCAGATAAAGTCTGTGGAGACAAATTATGTTCTGAAGTGACAGGAGATAAGCATGGAATGGAGAACGAATCAATGACAGAAGCATATACTTATCAGCAAGATTTTCTTACAAAAGAAATTCTTGAACTCGATTTAGAGAAAACTGCAATATTTATCACAGATCCTCAAAATGATTTCTTATCTGAAGGTGGAGCTGCATGGGCATTAGTTGGCGAACAAGTTGTAGCAGATAAAGTAGTTGAACATCAAGTACAAT
>CAXMOE010000313.1:0-503 GCA_964194835.1 uncultured Flavobacteriaceae bacterium
CACCAATTTGTCCATCATATTGGTCTGTAAGCACGGACACACCACTAGATGTTTCAAATACGACTCCTTTTTCGGTAACTATTACGATTTTTACTTCTTCAGTAATTTCTACAGGTAGCTCACCAATTACTGGAGTGGCAAAAATTACAACATAGTATGCTATTGCTGCTACCATTATGCCAAAAAGTAATGGGGTTACCAATTGAGTTGCTTTTTTTTCTTTTTGTATCAAAGACATACTTACTCAATTACACTAGGTGAAAAAAGGTAATAAGTTAGAAAGTTACCAAAAGGTAACATAGTTTACTGTTGGTTACTGGGATATGGGGATGAATCCAAATTTAAAAATAAAATTCTTTGAAACTTGTTGGATTCAAACAATTGAAATTATTTTTTTGGGGAGGATTTCACATTACCTGTGAAAAGTCAGGCTTCTCAAAATCCGCCATTACTGTTCTTTTCTGTGTTTTGTTTTTTGCCTCTTTTTTTTCATGAGTCTTGAA
>CAXMOE010000313.1:513-1131 GCA_964194835.1 uncultured Flavobacteriaceae bacterium
TTAGGCGTTTTTCTTCGGCAAATTTTAAACCACATAAAGAGCATTGAAACATTATACAAATTATAATAAAGTGATACTTTAATTTTGGTTTATACTTGCATTTTTGAATAAAATGTCAATTTGAAATTATTTTTTGGGAAGGATGAGAATTGAAAAATTATGTGTATTTATGTGGTTTAGGATCTTTTGGTCTGTCTTTTTTTAATCAAGAATTTTCTTCGGTTTAAATATCACTAAAGAGATCATAGTGTATGGTAAAACTACAAGTTACTAATGAGACAATGACTCAAACTAAAAAAATAGTAACAACTATTGAAATTCCAGTAACAAGGATTGAACAATAGGCTAGGGACAAGGAAGGATACATTTTCATGGTAATAGATAATTTCAGTAACAAATCAACCTGTGCACGTTGTGGAAAAAATTCTTTATTGACTGACCATGATACAGGAGAACAATTTTGTGCAAAGTGTGGTTATGTGATTTCTGAAAAATCACAAGAATCAGGTCCAGAATGGAGATCATTTCAAAAAGATGGTGGTTCAGATCCTGCAAGAACTGGTGCACCAACATCACTTACGATACATGATAGAGGATTATCTACAGTTATCAATCCAT
>CAXMOE010000314.1:0-1118 GCA_964194835.1 uncultured Flavobacteriaceae bacterium
ACTACTCTAAAAATCTAAAATTATTTTTTGGGAAGGATGAGAATTGAAAAATTAAATTTCACCCCTAACTGCGTCCATTTTTATCCCCAATTTGGTAGGTGAATCCCCGTGATGTATGACTTGGAACTTTTTTGTACCCGATTATGGTTCAAGCCTCTACAAATTTGAACCTCAATTGAGAATTTGAAATTATTTTTTGGGAAGGATGAGAATTGAAATTACAAATCTTGAGATGGTTCGTGAAGGTAATAACTAAACATATTATCCTTTATTTCTATTTGCTCAAACCTAAAACCCAAACTTTCCCATACCTTACGCAATAAGATACATGAAATTTTCGAATATGCAATTCCCCAAGAATGACTTAGGATATGTTTTATGGGATGATTTCCAAGAACAATAAACTTTTGATTTGTTAAACTAATCCAAAAGTTCAAATTTTGAATATAATCATCATAACTTGGATTTTTTATTTCAGCTTTAATGGAATCTTGCCAGTACTCACGCATTTGATTGGCAATAGTCTCATAATCATCTTCTTTTATGAAATTGTAAAATATTTTTAGTATTGGAATAGGAAAAAGAATACACCCTCCATCTAACATAGGGTTGTAAGTTGTAGTCCAGTCGGTTAGAATTTTACTTGCATATGTTGATAATTCAATATCTAATTTTTTTGCATCTTTTTCAAGTTGAGTCCTTATTTCTTTGTCAATTCTTATTCCTATTGGGGTAGACAATTAAAATGAAAACATGAATGAACTATTTATGTAATATACCATTTTCATAATACTATCAACATTATCAAAGGAATAATTACATTTTGTGAAAAGTGTTAATTTGAAATTATTTTTTGGGAAGGATGAGAATTGAAAAGTGTAATATTGTTATTGAACGAGTAATACTCTTTAAATTCAAAATTCACCTATGAAGTATACTGGAAATTAGGCGAAACTCTTTGGTGTGTAGTTTTGTCACGCCTGATTTTATTTCCAGTATGAGATATTTTTTTGACACTAGTCAATTTCCATTTTAAAAACAAATTTTTTCAAACACCATTAGAAAGTAATGAAAATTGGAATAATCTACAAAAATTGAAAAAAGATTCTATATCACTA
>CAXMOE010000315.1:0-1110 GCA_964194835.1 uncultured Flavobacteriaceae bacterium
TATCAATATTTCAAAATAATTGATGAAAATTAAGTCAAATTATTTCTCATCCTTCCCAAAAAATAATTTCAAATTAACATTTCCACTAAAATGTCACTATACACACTAATTTTTTTATTTAGAAATACTATGTCTGACCAACCTTGGTATCTTTTCACTCATTAATACTAAAATTACACCAATCATAAACCCGACCATCATACTTGAATAAATCACGGTAGGATGTTTAAAATAAAAAATCAAAAAATCATAGCTTGCTATAGGGACAATTACCATTGGCAATAATATTACCAACAATTTAATGATATATTGGATTGATGTATCTTCGATTATCTTCATTTTCCTAGCTAGCACAAAAAAGACAATAATATGCTGTGTGTTCATCTTGAACAAATTAAGTCTGAAAAATTCCTCAATTCTCATCCTTCCCAAAAAATAATTTAAATTCCAGCTTATTTGTCTTCAGAACATTTTTAGTATGAGATCATTGGAGTAAAAATCCAGAATGGTTCTATTACACATTATCGTAGGAGGCGCAATAACTGTGGGCATTATCTTATTACGCTATTATCTCTTAGAGCGTAAAAAAGAATCAAAAAATAACAAACATTGTTTTAATTGTAACCTAGACTTTCCAAACAACCACACTGTGTGTCCAAGGTGTGGCCTGCGTTTTGGGTCGTAAGAATTCTGCGAGTTTTATCCAATTCTCATCCTTCCCAAAAAATAATTTCAAAATCTAACTAAAATTTAATTTTTAGAGAAAGATTTTATTCTTAATATTTTTTCGTATTATATGCTGATCAGAGAAGCTAAACCATCTGATAAATTACATATTCTAAAATTTTGCACAAATACTTTTTCTTGGTTATCTGAAGGAAATTTACTAGTTATTGAGAAAGATATTCCCATTGGTGTTAGCCATGCTGTGTTTTCAAAAAACCAAGTATGGATTGAAGGTATTCGGATTAATTCTGATTTTCGGAGGAAAGGTTTTGCCTCAAATTTGATTAAGCGAGTAGAATCATTGGCAATCCAAAAACAAATTCCGATTTCACTAATGCTAATTGATACTGAAAACTCACCATCTCTTTTAATGGCACAAAACAT
>CAXMOE010000316.1:0-694 GCA_964194835.1 uncultured Flavobacteriaceae bacterium
GAGCATCGTCCCTAATGGTACAGCGTACATTGGAGTTTGCAATATCATCTTGATTTCTTCTTAACCAAAAATCAATACTAGATGGTCCATTACCGGATATTCTCCCTACCTGTGGGGAGGCAATTACAACATATGTGCCTGATTCTATAATTCGAATGTCACCTGGATTATCTGAGCTATGCTCGATTCCAGATATTGCGTCATTTTGGTCCATAAAAACAGGTACGGGGTCTGTCGTATCTGGTCTTTGATCTATGGTACTAATAATTTGTGCAAATTCGATAGTCATCATTTAACATTTTCATACTTGAATAAAAAGCAGATGTGTTCAAATGTAGTCATTTGTAGTTACTCTACGATCAGAAGAATATATTTAAATCATACTCTCACATAGTCATATCATGAGTCAAAGAGTTACCATAATGATTGATGATGACATTAGTAAAAAACTACACCAAATTCAGGCAAAACAAATTTCCAAAACTTGCCAAGCGATATCATTTTCTAGGGTGATAAACAAGGAATTACGAAAACAACTAAAATAGAATTTTTTAATTCTCATCCTTCCCAAAAAATAATTTCAAATTAACAGTTCATTCAAAATGTAATTATCCCAATTGTGAAAAATTTGTGGACAAAATAATACTTTCTTATTATCAATTTTTAAACCAATTAGTTACATTGGTTCACAAGG
>CAXMOE010000316.1:721-1087 GCA_964194835.1 uncultured Flavobacteriaceae bacterium
AGCTCAAAAACCCTAAAATCTATTGTCCCCAAAGAGGAAGAAGAAGCATTTACGGCAATTGTAGGCAAGCCAACTCATTTTTGTGTTGGATTAGTTGACATGGTAAATTCCACCAAAATCGTTGCCCGATTACCTCCAAACAAATCATCAAGATACTATGAAATTTTTCTAAACCATATGGCCAAAGTCGTACGCCAGTACAATGGTCAGGTTCTAAAAACGATGGGGGATAGTCTTTTGTTTTACTTTCCAGATACCAGTTTTTCTGAGCGTAAATTCGGGTTTTTGTCTAGTCTTGAGTGTGGTTTAAAGATGATAGATACACATGAGCAATTACAAAAATCGCTTGTAGAAGAGAAGCTTCCC
>CAXMOE010000317.1:0-625 GCA_964194835.1 uncultured Flavobacteriaceae bacterium
AAAATGCGTCATAACTTAAGGAATAACGGGGGTTTGTTTGTTGAAATTATTTTTTCATCCATTAGAATCTAGTTAACCCTTTTGAAGAAATGTTAATTTGAAATTGTTTTTTGGGAAGGATGAAAAAAAGAAAAAAGAAGTTGGTTCCCGATTAAGGGATTCCACTTTTGAAGGTATTAACTTTGGTTATTTCCTCACCAGTTGGTGAATTTATTTGAATAGAAATCGAATATGATTGAGCTCCTTGGCCCCTTATTGTTACCATGTCTCCAAAATTATATGAGGACTTGTCAGTAGTCACAGACATGGGTTCTTGTGTTTGATGATGATATGGAGCAAATACAGGAGGTATCATACGATTGTTTTCTTCATGTTTAGATTAAGTGCCTGCTTTTAGATAAATTCGATCTTCAATAAAGAGGATTTTTCTCAAATTTAGAGGAAATCATACTAAGTTTGAAACCGCAATTGAGTTTTGAAATTATTTTTTGGGAAGGATGAGAATTGTAAATGTAACAAATTATCCATTACAAAAAACCCCAGCAAAATTAATAATTACCAAATCTGACAATAGTGTATTTTCTAGATGACAATTCATCTTTTGAGAGTTGTCTTATTTTATTGG
>CAXMOE010000317.1:757-1058 GCA_964194835.1 uncultured Flavobacteriaceae bacterium
GAGAAAAAATTTGATCCGGTCCCCAATTTTATAAGAATTTCATTTTTTAATAAAGATTCTATCAATTTTTAAAATCATATGATTTCCGTAGGTATTCGATTAAACAAAAATTCTAAGATCGTATATTTTTAGAGGTAAAATCCGTATCTAATTTGATAATTATTTTTTGGGAAGGATGAGAATTTGAAATTCTTCATACTCAAATTGTCCAAGATAAACAAACTTTTTCTATATGGTGAAACTATCTTTTAATTATGAAAATACTTGTAATTGATGACAATAAAGAAAACACAACCATGCT
>CAXMOE010000318.1:0-679 GCA_964194835.1 uncultured Flavobacteriaceae bacterium
AACACTAACAGGAACTTTTGCAGCTTGGATTGCATCTTTAGTTATTTGTGTAAAGTATTCAGGTGTTGCATACCCAACTGTATCAGGAATATCTATTCTATCAGCTCCTGCCTTTGCAACTTCGCTGAACACTTGCTTTAAGTATTCTCTATCAGTTCTAGTTGCGTCTTCAGCTGAGAATTCGACTTGTAATCCACGTGATTTGCCGTATTCAACTGCCTCTATTGCCTTTTCTAAAACTTGCTCTCTTGTCATGTTGAGTTTATCTTTCAAGTGAATGTCTGATGTCGCAATGAATGTATGCACAGAACTCAATCCACCATCAATTACAGCATCAATATCTTTTTTGTTTGCTCTAGCTAAACCACAAATCTCAGCAGATAGTCCTTCACTTGAAATCATTTTAATTGCTTTTAATTCACCTTCAGAAATTACTGGAAATCCAGCTTCGATGGCATCAACACCGAGCTCATCGAGTTTTTTTGCAATAGAGAGTTTTTGATCAGGTGATAGTGATACTCCAGGGGTTTGCTCTCCATCCCTAAGTGTAGTATCAAATACTCGGATTCTCATGCCCCACTCCTCTGTAAAGCTGCAACTCCGGTTCGGGCAATATCTAGTATCCCAAATGGCTTTGCTAATTCCTCAAATGCCTCAATTTGGTCTGGTGTTGCAGTTA
>CAXMOE010000318.1:695-1054 GCA_964194835.1 uncultured Flavobacteriaceae bacterium
TTCTACCATCATGGAGTGCTTTTTGACATCATGAACTTTTCCACCATATGCATTTGCCAACTTGTTAATCTCCATGCTGTCACTAGCCTTACTTAGTTTAATCTTAAAAATACTAAGTTCACGATATACTGATTTGTGCTCATCGAGGTGCTTTACCTCTATTGTATCGATCATTTTGTCTAGCTGCTTTACAATTTGTGCCACCTGCTTTTCATCACCATATGTGGTAATAGTCATCCTAGAGAGTTCTGGATTTTCAGTTATTCCTACTGAAATGCTATTGATATTGAAGTTTCTTGATCTAAACATATGAGTGACCTTAAACAAGATACCTGGTTTGTTTTCAACCAATAAAGAAA
>CAXMOE010000319.1:0-1019 GCA_964194835.1 uncultured Flavobacteriaceae bacterium
TGTTGTAATCTGAATGTTGTTAATTTGAAATTATTTTTTGGGAAGGATGAGAATTGATAAAACTAAGGACAATCGTTTTGAGTTAATTTTTTACCATCATTGTGATAACAAAATTGTACTGTATTTTCTGCACAATCTGTTATGGTAATTTGCAAATCGCCCTCGCCAACCGGTACAGTGTCTTTGAATCGGTCGTCACAATCAACAACATTACGTGTTGTTGTACTATCATTCGAATGCTTCCAAACAACTGTCTTCACTCCATCCTTATCTGAAAAGGTGCAATTAATAGTAGAAGCACCCACGTGATCAACGTGACAATTAGCAACAATTCCTGTATATTTCCTATCACTGAAGGGTTTGGCCTCAGCGGTTGGAACAATAGCACTTGTTGCCAGAATCGTAATAGCTAGAATTGCTCCCGTCATTAATAATACTCGATTCATTTTTCTTCTTCGTATAAGATCGGTTTAAGGCCGTGTGTGTAACAACTGTTTCTAACAATCATGACATAATTGTAGCTTTACGAAAAATATTGAATCAGGCTTATTCAGAGATTAACTTTACCATATTTTGAAATTATTTTTTGGGAAGGATGAGAATTGAAAAAAAATTAAAGATCCTCAAAGAGATCGTCGAAATATATTTTTAAAGTCATAAAAACGTGTTACTTTTATATAATTAGATTTTTGTTTGGAAATCAGAAATCAGTTGCTTATAATTTTTGACGTCGAGGGAGTTCTATATGATGCAGAATATTTGCCCATTCTTGCAGAAAAACTTGGAAAAGAAAACGAAATTTGGGAAATTACAAAAAAAGGTATTCAAGGAGCAATTAATTGGGAAGAAGGTCTACAAACAAGAATTGAGGCGCTTAAAGGACTAGATTATGACACCTGTCAATCAATCGCTGATGACTTGCCTATCATGACTGGAGCAAAAGAGGCCTGTAGAGTTCTCAAAGCTGCAGGTTGGAAACTAATGGCAGTGTCAGGGGGTTTTACGATAATGACTAGTAG
>CAXMOE010000320.1:0-355 GCA_964194835.1 uncultured Flavobacteriaceae bacterium
CAAGACCTGCCGAACGATTTGCGCGATGCGGTTGAAGATGCTGTCCTGAATCGACGCGATGATGCAGCCGAACGCCTGCTCGACGTAGCAGTAAGTTACAAGGATCAGGGCACGGGCGCCAAAGAACGCAAACAGGATCTCGAATGGCGTAACTGGCCCGTGCAACAACGACTCGAGCATGCGCTGGTCAAAGGCATCGATGAATTCGTCGTCGCAGACACGGAAGAGGCGCGCCTCGCAAGCACTCGGCCGCTCGACGTCATCGAAGGACCACTCATGGCTGGCATGAATGTCGTCGGCGACCTGTTCGGTGACGGCAAGATGTTTCTGCCGCAGGTTGTCAAGTCCGCGCGCG
>CAXMOE010000320.1:365-998 GCA_964194835.1 uncultured Flavobacteriaceae bacterium
TGAAAAAGGCCGTCGCCCATCTCGTGCCATTCATCGAAGACGAGAAAGGCGGCGTCATGAGCAGTAACGGTAAGATCGTCATGGCGACCGTAAAGGGCGATGTACACGATATTGGCAAGAATATTGTCGGCGTTGTTCTTCAGTGCAACAACTTCGAGGTGCTTGACCTCGGCGTCATGGTGAGTTGTGAGAAGATTCTCGAAACCGCGCGCCGCGAGAATGCGGCAATGATCGGCTTATCCGGCCTGATTACACCCTCGCTCGATGAAATGGTGCACGTTGCGGCGGAGATGACGCGTCTCGATTTCGATTTGCCGCTCCTGATCGGTGGAGCAACCACGTCGCCGGCGCATACCGCCGTGAAGATCGAGCCGAACTACGAAGGGCCTGTCATTTACGTCAAAGACGCATCACGCTCGGTGGGCGTCGCGCAGGCCCTGATCCAAAATGACACCCGTGCTGCACTGATTGACAAGAATCGCCGCGATAACGAACGTCGTCGTAAACAGCATGCCGGCAAGAAACGCCTGGCGCCACAAATGTCGCTTGCCGATGCGCGCCGACGTCGACACGGCATCGATTGGTTCGCGTACGAACCGCCGGTCCCGACATTCACGGGCAAACAAGTCATCG
>CAXMOE010000321.1:0-465 GCA_964194835.1 uncultured Flavobacteriaceae bacterium
AGCAGCAGTTGTAGAGCGTGGATTAACATGTGGCATCGGTTTGCCTAGTGGCGGCTTTGTATTAACGGAAAATACATCGCGTGTAATTTCCACTGCCGGCCAAGGTACACTCATCTGCGTATACCAAGACCCAACACCTTAATCTTTTTTTTATGCATCCCAAAAAATACCCCATGATCCTGTTGTTGTATTGTTGTATAAAGAGAGTAGAAAGTGGCTCAGCCCGACAGGAGTCGGTGGTTGATTTCATCACTGAAATCAGAAGGCAAGCATGTTAGTCATCGCCACTTTCTAACTTTGTGTTTTTTTTCTCATCCTTCCCAAAAAATAATTTCAAATCCCTTAAGGGCATTTGCCAAATAGGGTGATAACCCCACAGTTTTGTTCCGATAACCGTCAATGAGTTTATCGACTTTCAGTAAAAATGATATCCCACCAATCGTGCCTGAAAAGTTGGCAATGTCT
>CAXMOE010000321.1:475-996 GCA_964194835.1 uncultured Flavobacteriaceae bacterium
AAGGATGAGAATTAAAAAAAAGAAAAAAAGGGTTTATGTTTTATGAGTTGAAATGAAGTGTTATTGTTCCGTCTTCGTGTATGGTAAAGCCAAAGTGATCGTTGAATACTTGACCTTCTCCATTACATGTTACTTTTACGTTTCCTTGCACTACAACTGGGAACACATTATCACCATCAAATGGACTAACTACGGTATGTTCGGTTCCATGGAATACACCCGAAGGCTCACCACTTGCAGTAGTCAATAGGAAATGACTTACCACATTAACACGAGTGTGTCCATTATCCCATTCTACGACAGATCCTTTGATAAATCCTTTGAATCCGTCATCATCGTCACAAAATATTGCTCCTATTCCAGTTACTTCAATCTCCTCGTCCAAATCGATTTCAGTTAATTTTGTTGCTGCATATGCTGGTGCTATTGATGCGGCACCCATCATTGCTGCTACTGCAACAATTGCAAATACAGACATTACTTTTTTGTTTGTCATGTATTTTTACGATGTTGATTTGAAT
>CAXMOE010000322.1:0-987 GCA_964194835.1 uncultured Flavobacteriaceae bacterium
TTTGCAGGAGACCCTACCATTTTGGTTGATATTGACATCAAACCAGGAAGTGACCCAAACTCAATTAATCCACAAAGCGTGGAGTAATTCCAGTTGCTATTTTGGGCAGTGATACATTTGATGTATTAGACGTTAATGTAGCTACCTTGGCATTTGGTCCAGCTGGTGCAGCACCCACTCATCCAAATGCTCTTCATTTGGAGGATGTAAATGATGATGGATTAACTGACTTGGTAACCCACTATAGAACTCAAGAAACTGGAATTGCAGCCGGAGACACTGAAGCTTGTATAACTGGAGAAACATTTGATGGAACTTCAATTGAAGGCTGTGATGACATAAGCACAGTTCCAAATCCATAAAATTCCTTTTTTTCTTTTTTAATTCTCATCCTTCCCAAAAAATAATTTCAAATCTACTACCTTACAACCATAACTGGACAGTTGACATGGTGAATAACCTTTAGAGTTACGCTACCAACAAGTAATTCCTTAAAGGCACTCATACCACGACTTCCAGTAATAATAAGATCGTAATTCTGGGAATTTGCAATTTCAATTATAATTTTAGCAGGATCCCCTTGTTTTACCATTACTTCAATTGGAATGTTGTTTCTAACAGCTTGCTCTTCACATTCATCTAAAAATTTTTTTGCCTTTTTTTGGAGTTGCTCCATCAACTCGAAAGTTGTTGCACTGTCTCCTCCAAACTCACATTCCACTACATGAACCAAATCCAGTTTAGAATCGCATTTGTGTGCTAAAAATAAAGATTTTTTGAAAGCTTTCATGGCAGATTCAGACCCATCAATTGCAACAAGTATTCTTGAAAATTCCATACTATACTACACTAACGATATGATTTATTCTCATCCTTCCCAAAAAATAATTTCAAATTAACATTTTCAATTAAAATGTTAACGAGGTTTATCAATAAAGAGTAAAAATAGAAAGGCCCGTATGTTGAAAAAATTAGATGACATGTTAA
>CAXMOE010000323.1:0-508 GCA_964194835.1 uncultured Flavobacteriaceae bacterium
CTTATGGAGAAAAATAAAACTGGAAAGTATTTAAAATATGCTATTGGAGAAATTGTACTTGTTGTTATTGGAATTTTAATTGCGCTTTAAATAAATAATTGGAACGAGTTTAGAAAAGAACGTATTGTAGAAAAAGATTATTTATCCAGAATAAAGCTGGACTTACAAAAAGACACAACATATTTAAATAATAATATCGAGAGTTTTAAGAATAACACTGAATTAATGAAGACATATATTAGTTCAATGTATATAATTCAAAGAACTCATATGGATTTTATCGACTTTAACTCATCCGCAATCTGGGGTGCGAAAGAACTTATACTTCAAGACAATACATTCTAAGAAATATCAAGTTCTGGAAAATTTGGAATCATTAAAAATATAGAATTGAAAGAAGCGTTAATTGATTATTATAAAAGTTATAATTTTCATGCTTCCCATATATCTGAAATGAATAGAACTAGCCTTAATATGTTAGCTGAAATAATTCATTTTCTTACAAAAT
>CAXMOE010000323.1:518-981 GCA_964194835.1 uncultured Flavobacteriaceae bacterium
TATAATAAGAAAGATTGGGAATTTATTAATGACCCATCTTCAATAACATTCAAAAGATTAGAAAGTACGGCTGGACATTATATATATAAATTTAGATTATCAAAATTATATTGTGAGAATCTATTCCTTAAAGCTGAAAATTTACTTCGGTTAATAGAAAAAGAATAAAAACGAAATGCTAACAATGGCTAAATGTAATTGCTACCTATCTCATACTCTATCTTCATAATGAAAGACCAACCACTATTACTACAGTAGTTGTTACTAATATGATAAAGTATGGATACTGTCTTCAAAGTCAATCTTTCCTAGTTCAACATTATTAAAACATCTATATCTCTACAAAATGTGGGGGTCTTGTTTCTAAGTAGATTTTACTTACTATCTTAGTTTACATAAGTGGGATATCATCAATAACTATATCCCTTTGTTAGCCACCATTAAAAGATGAAAAGCATCAACT
>CAXMOE010000324.1:0-973 GCA_964194835.1 uncultured Flavobacteriaceae bacterium
CACAAGATGACTTTTCAAAAAGGTGGGACAATGAAATTTGAAAAAATTGAGGGAAAATTCATGTTATCTTGGAATGATAAGGATTTGGTTTGACTCTTAGTGGTCAAATAAACCACTACAACGTAAAATTCTCATCCTTCCCAAAAAATAATTAAAAATGCAACAAAAAGTATTTCTGTCATTATCACCTCAGTATGCTGATGGATCATCAACAACTCATAGATACCATTATGGACAATGATAGTAACATTAGATTTACATCTATATGCAATATGACTGGAGATCTACAAGTTTCTAGACAGAAAAGTGGCATAGAAAAATATTTGAGCAATGAGGACACACAACAAAGTTTGGAATATGCAACTAAAGCATGGATACATGCCAGAAGGCCATATTTTAAAAAGATTGGAAAGGGGCTTTACACATTAACTGCTTATGAGAAGTTGAAAAGGGTTACAATACCGTTACCAGATGGGTTTTTGCTACTTGCAACAATGGATAAAACAAGTGAACAAAACCAAATCATAGATGGGATTCTAAAGATATTGGATGAAGGAGAACCTAAGAAATGTTGGAATTGTAACAAGGAGTTGGAGGATAGAGAGGATGAATTTTGTTCTAAAGAATGCGATGACCTATACTATGATTTACATAAATCATAGCAATATTTTATATTCTCATCCTTCCCAAAAAATAATTTCAGGCATGAATTGTACACTTGCAATTTGTGTGAAAGGAATCTAACTGACATGAAACTAAATAATCTAATTTCATAGTAATTTTGTGAGTGGTTTTACTAAATGTCCAAACTATGGTCACAAATATTCCCAAAATGGAACTATTTCGTGTATAAGATGTGGCGAAGTGAAACCTAAGTAATAATTTTTTTCTTTTTCATCCTTCCCAAAAAATAATTTTTGAGAATACTATTTTGATTTTTTTGGTAAAATTAGAATTTTATCAAAGGTTTTAT
>CAXMOE010000325.1:0-364 GCA_964194835.1 uncultured Flavobacteriaceae bacterium
CCACCCCGCATCAGCAAGGCCGGGATTATAGTCTTGTCTCTTTCTCAGTCAACCGGGTTGTTGGCTAGGTCAAGTCTCTGGATTCACAGTCAGTGGCTACGTTCTGACACGCTCGCTCACTCTTTATTTGCGGTGGGTCTTGAATTCGAGATCTTGCTGCTCTTTTGGCACGCTATGGTGGGTTGGCTTCGCTCCAGATTCGTGGCGCTAGCTCACTGGATCGCGGGCGCTCCACGCTCTTACCTGATGCAATGGTTTGGCGACCAGAGCACGACTTGGTGTTAGTGAGCTAGCGCCACGAATATCGAACGAAGGCGACTCACCCGAGCGTATCCAAAGAGTGCCACTGCCCGAGAATTCGAAG
>CAXMOE010000325.1:374-623 GCA_964194835.1 uncultured Flavobacteriaceae bacterium
CGAGCGTGTCAGAAGAGCAGCACGACCCAGAATTCAAGACCCTCCGCAAACAGAAGGTTGGTGCCGAAGAGAGGACTCGAACCTCCACGGGCATACGCCCACTACCCCCTCAAGGTAGCGTGTCTACCAATTTCACCACTTCGGCAATCAAACATCGGGGATCTCGGAATCCAGCGCCTCATCGGGCCCTGTCAGTGGCACGTCGGATGAATCCTGCGGAGTTTCCTGCTCCACCCTGGTGGGGACTCC
>CAXMOE010000325.1:633-967 GCA_964194835.1 uncultured Flavobacteriaceae bacterium
CAACTCGTTGCTTTGACCAGAAAGGATGTGGAGCCCGAGCTGCCGAACATCGTACTGGACGAACCGGCGCCAAACGCCGCGCCCACGTCGGCACCCTTGCCCTGCTGAATAAGCACCAGTCCGCCCATGGCCAGCGCATCGACCACCAGCAGAATCATCAAAACTGTTTCTAACGTCGTCACGTCCGTTCTCGCTTCGCGCTAAGCCCGCGCGGCATCATATATGTGTAAGAGCTGTTCCGGATCCAGTGACGCACCGCCCACCAGTCCACCATCGATATCGCGTTGTGCGAACAACGCGGACGCATTGGCCGCATTGACGCTACCCCCGTAGA
>CAXMOE010000326.1:0-960 GCA_964194835.1 uncultured Flavobacteriaceae bacterium
AATTTTAAGGCTAACCCACAAACTTGAACAAGAGACCAAATTTGGTGAGATCATTAACCTTCACTTCGAAAAGAAAAAGAATTTTAGAACGGGGAAGTATTATTTGCACGCCAAAATACTGTTGAAGAGTTTTGGGTAAGATTATGGATAGGTTTAAACATTAGGGTTTATAGAATCCCTTAAGAACAGGATTTATAGAATCCTAATAAACCCTCATTGCAAATAAAGCTTCACTTTATTGCAAAAATAAAAGCTCCTAATTTCCTTAAGAAAGTAAACTTTCTACGAAAATTGAACCTTTTATTTAGTCGGGATGACAGGATTTGAACCTGCGACCACTAGTCCCCCAGACTAGTATCATACCAAGCTAGACGACGATCCCTTATGAGACCATCACGCCTAAGGCGTGATACGTTAATCGGAAGAGACCTGTCACGCCCTGGCGTGACACATCCCGAATTTTTATTAGTGACTCCACCAGGATTCGAACCTGGATCTAAAGTTTAGGAAACTTTTATTCTATCCCTTGAACTATGGAGCCTTAAGCTATTGTCCGAATCTGCTAAAGGGTATTTTCTGATTTTACCGTTAAGTTTCAGGTCTTTAAAAACGTTAACAGATCTGTCCTTTTTTTAAGGACTACAAGATTAATACAATTTTTAATAATAGCAAAACACCTTGGACTTATATCCATAAAATTATTATTTAACATTTCATTATCACCTCTGTTTTGATATATCAACTATATTTATTAAAAGATGAGAGATTGCTTACCCTATTAATGTATAAACCCGTTTATAAGAAATTATTCGTTCTATTCCTGCTTTTAATTGCCCTATCAATTAAAGCTCAGGACAGCGATTTTATTATTCAAGAGTTCTACCCCATTGAAAAGTCTCATTCCTATATTGGGTTTTCGGTAAAATATATGGGTTATGCTATGGTAAGAGGGCGGTTTGA
>CAXMOE010000327.1:0-609 GCA_964194835.1 uncultured Flavobacteriaceae bacterium
AGTTACAATTCCAATGATGATTACAAAAAAAATTGGACTTCGTGACGGTATTGGATATATCATATTTCAATTAATTGGCGCAGTAGCAGCAGCTGCAACACTCTGGGCAATTTTACCAGAACTAGGAGCTAAAGTAAACTTTGCAACTCAAGGAGGTCCAAGTGAATTAATCAACAACAGTGTAAGCTCTGCATTTGCAATTGAAGCAATTTTGACATTCTTCTTAGTTCTTGTAATCTTCATGACTGCATTACACAAAAAAGCATCGCCTGGAATGCATGGATTATCCATTGGTGGAATGATATTTTTGATTCACCTAGTTGCAGTCCCATTAACAGGAATTCCATTGGCTTTATTGGGCAGCACCAATACTTGGTGGAATTATCGCCGGAGTCTTGATGAATTACATCTATGTTAAACCGGCAGAAAAAGAAGCATAATTTTCTTTATTTTCTTTTTTCTGATTCTCATCCTTCCCAAAAAATAATTTCAAATTAATTTAGAAAAATAAAATGATTAGTTTTTGGCCAGTTTTTCTTTAAGCATTTTTTTGAGCATTATTCGATTGATTCCATCAATTACTGCTTGGACACTTGTTGTAACTATATC
>CAXMOE010000327.1:619-951 GCA_964194835.1 uncultured Flavobacteriaceae bacterium
AGGCATTAGAACCACCTGAAATTGATGCCAATGCATAGTCCTTTATTCTAATTTCAGAAATTTTTCCAGTAATCTTTTGAATTGCATTTAATGCCGCATCAACTGGTCCGACTCCAAAGTCAGTTCCGATATAGTCCTCACCATCAATGTTTAATTTTACAAATGCGTATGGCATTGTTCCAATTCCAGTAGATACAGAAAAGCCAGTAAGTTGAACTATTCTTTTGATTCCTTTATCTCCTAGCACTTCAGATGCAATTGATAATAGATCAACATCAGATACTTTTTTTCCTTGATCTCCAATGACTTTTACTTTAACAAGAATCTGCTTT
>CAXMOE010000328.1:0-338 GCA_964194835.1 uncultured Flavobacteriaceae bacterium
GGAATTTTCTCTTCTCTGGAAATCTCTATTGGTTTTTTTGGCCCGTGTTTGCTCAAAAATACATATATTTTTGATTCATTTTTAGTCAAACCAAAATCTCGTAATCTTTCTTGCAAAGCTAGTACAAGATGATCTTGATTGTCACGGCTGTTTGCAATTGGTTTTTCGACTACCATAAATTGTAATATTTTAAATGGAACATAAGGAGAAACATGTAATTTCACATGACACACAAAACTCAGAATTTATGACTACTTTTTATAAAATATGAAATTATTTTTTGGGAAGGATGAGAATTTAGAAATTCAGATTAGAATCGTTTTTTGACTTGCTATACA
>CAXMOE010000328.1:348-936 GCA_964194835.1 uncultured Flavobacteriaceae bacterium
TAATGTGATGTGACATAAGATCCATCTTAAATAATTTTTATTCCAAACAATTATGAAGCCCAGTCTGCTCATTCTTGCCCCCTTTTGTTTGTTAGACTGGGATTCATCTTTTTCTAAATTAATTTTGAAATTATTTTTTGGGAAGGATGAGTTTTGAAAAATTTTCTCATTAACATTTAATTGAATACTAGTCATTTTTTCATTTCTAACTGTCTCAAATATTGTCATTTTGACGGATGTTATTCTTGTAGATAATCCCAATCCACATTGATGTCAGGATTGCTTTCATACCCTTCAACTATCTCTAAAATTTTATTTTTTAATTTTAATTCAAGTTGGTTTACAGCGTTTAATTCTTCTTGCAGAATTTTTTCTTTGTTAGAAACATTTGTTTCTTTTGATTCTGTGATTTGTTTAGTCAAATCTTCTTTTGTGATATCTCTATTAATTTGGTATTCATAGAAAATTTTATTTGTTTTTTGTTTTTTTAGAAATTCTTCCTTTTCAAGTTTTTCAGTATATTCGAACGCTAACCTTTTCTTTTTTACATTGAACTCTTCTTTGATATTTAAAATCTCTTGATTAATT
>CAXMOE010000329.1:0-929 GCA_964194835.1 uncultured Flavobacteriaceae bacterium
TAGAATCTTCATTGGTTGATTCTGATAAGGCTTGATACATTTTATTTCCAATTCTAGTCCCAAAAAATAATTTCAAATCCCTTAAGGGGAATTGACTAAAAGTTTGATGCCCTCAAGATTAGGTGTGAATCTACCAAGACCCGCTTATTATGAAGAGACGAGTCTTAACAGATTCGCCTCGATTCCCTCGAGGGGAATCTGCTGAATAGGGAGATACCCCAAGTGTTAACGAGTTTATCGACAAAGTAAAAAGGCACCCTACTTTACTTCAATTATGAGATTTCTTGTTCGTATTCAACCTACTGTAGAAGGAGGTAACAAGATGATCAAAGATCCTAAAGGCATTCAGAAGCTAGAGGCATATTACAAAAAAATCAAAGGAGAGGCAGCATATTTTTATGAACAAAATGGCCTTAGAACATTTGCATTTATTATAGACTTGCCAAGTGTTGACAAAATACCCTCTATTGCAGAGCCAATGTTCCAAGAATACAATGCCACAGTAGAATTTCATCCTGTAATGGTTTTCAGCGATCTCAAAAAAGCAATTTCAAAGAAAAAATAATATTTTTCAATTCTATCCTTCCCAAAAAATAATTAAAAGTAAATCAGACGATCAAAAAATACGTTATCTTGAATGAATGTTTGATAATTACCTAGACTATGTCTTATACAAGTAAGAGACTATTTCTTATGTATACTAAAGTATGCAAGATAAGTTCTAGTTTAGTGGCCTAGGCTTGAAAAAATTCCCATAAAGGGCTACTAAACTTCACCGGATTTATTTTTCAATTCTCATCCTTCCCAAAAAATAATTTCAAAATAAGTTAATGTAATTAAATAATCTTACACGATCAATTTGTTCGGATTCTTTAAATGATATTTTATAATATTGATAATTGTGAAAACTTTAGTAATTTCTGCTGTTT
>CAXMOE010000330.1:0-425 GCA_964194835.1 uncultured Flavobacteriaceae bacterium
AGTTGATGATGTAATGATTCAGCAAGAGTACTTCCAAGACATCCAAAAAAGGGCAGCAAAAGCAAATCAGGAAGTATCCTTTATGGAAATAGGACAAGAGGTTGGATTTGAAAACCCTTGGCTAGTTTTTCAGATTTATGCCGACACAATTTCACAGCAATGTACTGATGAGATAGTTCCAAAATGGATTGACCGACTTGGTGGCGTAGATTTGTTCACATATGATCACTGTTGGAAAGTTTCAGAAAGCCAAAGAATTGACTAATCTTTTTTCTTTTTCATCCTTCCCAAAAAATAATTTCCAAATTGTGATTAAAATTTAATTCAAAAATGCAGGTATATACCAAAAATTAAAGTATTACTTTATGAAAAAGTATATGATGTTTCAATGCTCTTTGTGTGGTTTAAAATTAGCCGAAGAAAAA
>CAXMOE010000330.1:606-923 GCA_964194835.1 uncultured Flavobacteriaceae bacterium
ACGCCTAAAGATACATTTCAAGACTCATGAAAAAAAAGAGGCAAAAAACAAGAAACAGAAAAGAAGCGCAATGGGGGATTTTGAGAAGCCTGATTTTTCACAGGTAATGTGAAATCCTTCCCAAAAAATAATAACATATTTTTTGAAAAATCTATTGAATGAATGAAAGTGAATTTTTCACTAGGAATGCAGGTAAGCTTTTGAAGGCCGTTCTAGTTTTCACGATAATTCAGATTACGATAACCACTGTTTATTTGATGTACAAGTAGAATCCTTCCCAAAAAATAATCAGAATTTACATTTATCATGAAATATTA
>CAXMOE010000331.1:0-922 GCA_964194835.1 uncultured Flavobacteriaceae bacterium
TTATATGAATCGGGCAATAGCAATTTCTGCAATCGCATTGGTTGCAGTAATGATGGGCATGAGTGCATTTGCACCAGTCATGGCAGTTCCACCAGAGGATCCGCCAGCAGACGTACCGGAAGATGCATGTGATGCTCTTGATAATCCAGCCAATAGTAATGCAGGTAATGGTAAATCTAAAGCTGCAGACGCAACAGAGTGTGATTAGTTTCACATCACTTTCTTTTTTTATTTCTCATCCTTCCCAAAAAATAATTTCAAAATAATTTAGTGTAAGAATCGTGGTATCTTCTTTGCAATATGAGAAACTGATACTCGTCCTGGTCCTGCAACTATAATCATCAAGACTCCTGAAAGAAGAATTAGGTCAAGCTCGTATCCACCTTGCCCCGTAAGATTAGAAGCTCCTCTAACTAAGAAAATAGCACCTAGCATATCAATTGCCAAAATGGAAGCTGAAATTCTACTCAAGACTCCAATAATTAGAACAATTCCGCCAACAGTCTCTGCCAGCGCAATTGGTATCTGCAATTCTGCTGGCAATCCAACTTGCTCAGTCAAAAATCCAACAAATCCTGGATTGAATTTTCCAACACCGTGAGCGATGAAAATTACTCCAATTACAGTACGTACCCCCATAAATGCAATATCAAAAAGTTTGTTTTCAGAAAATTTTGCATCAGCCAATTTCCCTTATCTCGATTTAAGAAAAATAAAAAGGAAAGAGTTGGAGTTATGATGAATACATGCATAGTTTTCTTAGACCTTTTTCTCATCCTTCCCAAAAAATAATTTCAAATAAATATTAACTAATGATCAAAAACCTAATCATCGAATTCCGCAGTTGAATTAACCTCTAAAATATAATCACATTCAAAACCCATTTTGTGGTGATGTTTTTCAACATCTGCTTTGGTTGGAG
>CAXMOE010000332.1:0-904 GCA_964194835.1 uncultured Flavobacteriaceae bacterium
AGGAAGCAACAACAATGCGCAAATTGTGCAATCTACGATTGATCTTGGACACAATCTTGGACTTGAAGTAGTTGCCGAAGGTGTGGAGAACGCCTGGACCCTATCCCTTCTACAACCACTAGGCTGTGATACGGCGCAAGGATACTATTTTACCAGGCCACGTGATGCTCAAGAATTCACTACTTGGATTGGTCAAGCCATAGCAACTGGACGTATGCAAAACAAAGAAGGACAGTTATACATGATGCTTCCTCAAAGGGAATAAAGCTGAGTTTGATGCAGAGTACTCAAATAGACCCACTCACGGCAAACGAAAACCTCGAGTAAAAAACTTTCCGTTAACTTATCGTACCTATTTTTGTTTTTCTTCGCGAGAAAATTACTATCTCTTACCGCACATGCAAAGGGGTAGATCCAAATTTGGTGTACCCCCACCTGTTTCTAATTTCGAATCTATAAAGGCGAGTTTCCCTAGATTTAAGGGGGTGTTCTAGTAATGGCAAAAGAAAACCCGCCGAAGCGGGTTAATGTATCTTCACTCATGTCACCTTGTGGCAATGCCTACATATTCTTAGGTTTCTTCTCTTCTGCTAGCCTCTTCTTTATATAGTCCATGCTAGACCTCCATAAATCCTGCATCATTCTCCCTCAGCCGCCACGACGTAAAGAACGATCATGCCTCTCGAGTCATGGTCATACCGCATCGTTGACACTGGACCTTTTCGACACTGCCTGCGGCACCAAACCCGAGCGTCTTATTGATTACGCGAAAGTTATGAAACCCTATCCAACACAGGAAATGGCCTAGCAATGAGAACAGCTTTGACATATCGTGACAGCAAGCATGAATCTTTCTATGCTTTTCATAAAAGTACTTTTGTTTTCAAAAAAGCACTCCCTATAA
>CAXMOE010000333.1:0-894 GCA_964194835.1 uncultured Flavobacteriaceae bacterium
CCTTCTTTTTTTCGTTAACGGCATAAAATGCATTGGTAATCAGGTTCAAAACTACCCTTCCAATGTCTTGGGGAATGATATTGATTTTGCCAATTGTTTTATTAAAATCGGTTTTCATGGTGGCGTTAAAACTCTTGTCCTTGGCCCTAAGACCATGATAGGCCAATCGTAAATATTCATCAGCCAAAGCATTGATATCCGTAGGCTCCTTCACCCCGCTACTGCTGCGACTGTGTTGCAACATACCCTTTACGATGGCATCGGCCCTTTTGCCATGGAAGATTATTTTTTCTTCGTTATCGGTTACATCTTTAGCTAGGGCTTTCACTTCTTCAAAATTTCCTTTCTGAATTTCTTCATTCAATTCGACCAACAATTCTTTGTTCACCTCCGAAAAATTATTGACAAAATTCAGCGGATTTTTAATCTCATGGGCGATACCCGCGGTGAGTTCGCCTAAACTGGCCATTTTTTCTGATTGAATAAGTTGGGTTTGGGTGGCTTTTAGTTCCGTGTATGCTTTTTTAATTTCTTTGGCCTGTTCCAATTCTATTTCTTTCGCTTTTGACTGGGCTTTTTGAAGTAATCGCCTTCTCTGAACGCGATCAACAATAAATATTCCAGCTATAAATAGTATACCAAAAATTGTATATGCCCACCAGGAGGCCCACCAGGGTGAAGCTATAATTATGGGAATACTTTTTTCTGCCCAGGTTCCATTACTATTGTCAGTCGTTTTAACCCGAAAAATATAATTTCCAGGAGGCACTTTGAAATATTGGGTTTTGTTACCAAAACCGGCTACATGCCAGTCTTTATCATAGTTTTCCAGAGTATAATAGATATTGTTCAACCTGTTATTTCTAAAATTGACTGCGGCAAACTCCAGGGAAA
>CAXMOE010000334.1:0-556 GCA_964194835.1 uncultured Flavobacteriaceae bacterium
AAAGAATCTCTGCCAGAAATTGAGGTTGTTGTTTGATTAACTAGGGAATAATTCATGCATTCAAATCCATTTTCTGAGATAGATAGCGAAGAACACCAGTCTTGAGCTGCTTTGTTATGATTTTCTAAATATTCAGTTGAGTTAAAATCCTTATTTTTTAGATCACCCACCCATTTGTTAACATAAATTCCTTGAGACCAATCTTCTGTATCAGGAAGGAAGGAAACAATTTCAAGCCATTTGTTTTTCTGTGGTATTATATCGTTTAAAATCCACTCTGAAGGATATGAAAAGTGGAAATAATAAAAGGCATAAACCAAAAAATATGACTCTAGAAATTCTCATTAATAATATTTTTTTTGAGATTGTAATAAAGTAATCCGTTTAGAATAGTCTCAATTAGAATTTGAAATTATTTTTTGGGAAGGATGAGAATTTGAAAAAGAATACTGCCCTTCTGTTTGAGAATGAGAATTAAATCCTAGTTGAATCTATACATAACATTATGTATTTGACTCCAAGAATCCTTTTTCTCGGGCTAATAGTATCTATTGTT
>CAXMOE010000334.1:580-886 GCA_964194835.1 uncultured Flavobacteriaceae bacterium
AATTACCGCAGCTGCAGCCGCGTTCCTAGGCTTACTTTTGGTATTTAGACAAAAACTTGGTGGACTTTTTGGCAAATCTTGGGCATGTTTTGCTATAGGCTTAGTTCTGTGGCTTTGTGCTGATATTACCTTAATAATCTATGATCTTGTTTTTGAGACATCTTTTTCTATTCCATCAATTATAGATGTCTTTTGGATATCTGGTTATGTATTTTTTGCTTATAACATGTTTTCTACTTACAAGCACTTTCGAAAATTGTTCAGTAGAAAAGTTATTTTTATTAGTATAATTGGTAATGCAATTTT
>CAXMOE010000335.1:0-548 GCA_964194835.1 uncultured Flavobacteriaceae bacterium
CAAATTCAATAAATCCTAACAGTATGGGACTAGTTCCAGTAGCAATATTGACAACTGATGACTTTGATGCCGCCAGTGTTGATCCCGATACCCTAATCTTCATGGCTGCGGATGACGCCATTGGGGACGAGGAGGACTACCGCAATTGTGTTCGTCATGGTCTTGAGGACGTAGATGGTGATGGCGATCTAGATTTGGTTTGTAAATTCCCACAAAAAACAACCTGGATAACTTGTGAGACATTTCAAGGTGTAATTACTGGACAAACCGATGATGGTCAAGGTATCATAGGATTTGATTCTATCAATCCTGTGGGAAAAGACTGCCGCAATAACACCGGATAGAGACCAAAACACCTTTTTTATTTTTAGTATTTTGATAATCGAGATTATCTTAATTTAATTTGAAATTATTTTTTGGGAAGGATGAGAATTTTACTTTAAAGTGATTTCGTTGACCTTTTACAGTCAATTATAGACCTTCACCTGATCTGTGAATCTCAATCATTGATGGAAAGAAAAACCCTAACAAAATAGGCTTGTTCCATT
>CAXMOE010000335.1:579-867 GCA_964194835.1 uncultured Flavobacteriaceae bacterium
AAATACTTGAGCCACTTTTTTTCCTTCAGGGGATATCATCTCGCCCTGTTTAACTTCTAATTTCAAAATGTCTTCTTCGTTCTCATTAAAAAGAAACCAATCAAACCCCCTCCTTTTGACTAATCCTGAGAGATTATTTTGAACATTTTTGATTTCCCATTTTGAAGTTAGAGCAGATTTTTGAGTAGATTTAATGATCAGATTATCAGAAGAATCAATTAATGAAATTTCCAACTTTCCAATTCCCTTTTTTTTAACAATTAACTTTCCAATTTCTAGTCCTTTTTT
>CAXMOE010000336.1:0-860 GCA_964194835.1 uncultured Flavobacteriaceae bacterium
TTCTATGTAATTTTGCCATAATAAGAACCAAGGAATTTCATATTTTGAAATTATTTTTTGGGAAGGATGAGAAATAAAAAAAAGAAGATTTGAATTAATTTGAATGGAGTTTTTCCAAACCTTCAGCAGTCATCTTAAAGACAGGTAGAAAATTATTTTGCAAATCCTCTTCACTTATTCCTTTTGGTTCTGCAGTGCCAGAAAATTCTAGTTCTGTTTCATTGCCATCTAAAGCATTGAACTTGACAGTGACTACAGCATTTGTTGCTGGCAATACTCCATCTGCTATTGAAATACTAATAATTTTTTGGGATTCATCTAGAGATTCTATCTTCTCTGATAATTTTCCAGTACTTCCATCAGGTTGAGAAAAGGAGCAGATGCGAGTTGCTCCAACGCCGCTTCCTTGAACTTCAGTTTTTTGTACTAATGGATTATATTTCTCTACATAATCAAAACTTTTGAATGTGGCCCAAACTTTGTCTGCTGGTGCATTAATTGTGTGTTTTACTGAGACAATCATTGAAAGTCCTATTTCACTATCCAATATTAGGATATAGGAGATTTGAAATTATTTTTTGGGAAGGATGAGAAATGGAAAATCATAATTTCACGCCTAGCCAACTTTCACTTGACAGTTCTTGGTATGTGGGACATTTTCACAAATTCCTTTCAAGGATTTGAAATTATTTTTTGGGAAGGATGAGAAAAATTCAGGGAGTTATTGCAACTATACGTAAGGGTGCTCCACTTCCTCCTTTAATCTTCATCGGCAACGCAATAACCACTGTGCCCATGGCTGGTAATTTATCCAAATTAGCAACATTTTCAAAAAAAGGAATGTTCTTAATGCAAAGAAT
>CAXMOE010000337.1:0-851 GCA_964194835.1 uncultured Flavobacteriaceae bacterium
TTTGCAGTTTCTCCTAAAATAATCAAAAATTTGGAAATTCATGATTCAGTTTTAGCTATACTACGATACAGGATAAAATAATTACAATCCTTTGAAATTTGATTTTAGAATATATTGAAAACAGATAGATGTCAAAGTAGGTAAAAACAGACGTCAAAGTATAGTGGCCTTCATTCATTACCTCAATTAGTTAGATCTCTTTCTTCGTGTGGCCACTACCTAGATGTTCTCAACAATATATGGTATTTTAGAGAGATAAAAAAGAGTCGTAAGTAATTTTTAACATTCGTTGAAAAATAAAAAAAAAAATTTACGTTTGTAAATTGGCACTAAACTGCCCTTTTACAGTTGATTGTGATCGTGATCATGTTGAAACGATGGCCTCTAACTATGATTGTGATCATTACCTAGTTTTTTAATTCTCATCCTTCCCAAAAAATAATTTCAAATTATTATTGTTAGAAAAATAAAAGCCAAAAAGGATTGTTCGTCCAAACATACAAAAACCCCTTTCCCATTTCATTAATGTGCAGACAAAGTATATTTTTGTGACTGGAGGCGTAATGTCTGGTCTCGGTAAAGGAGTCACAACTTCATCTATTGCTAAACTATTACAATTAGCAAACCAAAAAGTGTCTTGTGTCAAAATAGATCCCTACTTGAATTATGATGCTGGAACCATGAATCCGATAGCTCATGGGGAAGTCTTTGTCACTGCCGATGGCGGAGAGTGCGATATGGACATAGGAAATTATGAGCGTTTTTTGAATCAAGATATTCCTAAAAACCACAACATTACTACGGCCCAAGTTTATTCTGCGGTAATTGAGGCAGAAAGAAGAGGGGAGTAT
>CAXMOE010000338.1:0-844 GCA_964194835.1 uncultured Flavobacteriaceae bacterium
TGCAAAAACTGTTCTTGTTTATCTAAAAAAATAAGAGATCCAGGATGTGATTGTGGCAACCACGAAATAAGTGATGAAGAAAATGAGTAATTCCTTAACATTTTCGTAAGTGTTAATTTGAAATTATTTTTTGGGAAGGATGAGAATTGTGAGTTGACTAAGTGATTAAGGTAACAACTTCGTAGAATCTAATCCTCCTATTATAATATATAACTAGTTACACGAAAGATAAATACTTCAAATTGATCGATCTTTTGAGTTGGGCAATAGCAGATTAATTTTCCTCGCAGTTGGTGTAATAATTGGCGTTGGAGTAGCATTTGCCGCAGTTTATAATTTTCAAGAACAAGAAGTTCAACAGATTCCTGTTTCTGCTATTAACGAAGAAAAGTTCTTGCCACCAGGAGCTACATCTTTTATGTATCCAGGTGAACCAGTTCCAGCTGACGAGATGCGAGTTACTGTAATGGGTTCAGGTTATGGATTTATTAGACCTGGACAAGCAGACGCAAGTATTTTTGTCGAGACAGGCAACGGAGACTCTTTCGTGTTTGACTTGGGAGAAGGTGCTGAAGCAAACTACATGAAAATGCAGGTCCCTTTTTCTAAAATGACTAATCTTTTCATAACTCATCTTCATATGGATCACATAGGTGGCATTCCACACCTGTATGCATTTGGTCCAGTTGGTGACAGATTTACTGCATTAAACATCTATGGACCTTCAGGTCATACGTATGAGTTGGGAACAGAGTACGCAATTAACGCTATGCAGGGATTTACTAATTGGAATATTGTTGGCCACAAATCTACGATTCCAGCAAGTGATGGTTACGACATAAAC
>CAXMOE010000339.1:0-420 GCA_964194835.1 uncultured Flavobacteriaceae bacterium
CTATGATATTTTGGCCCCTTTTCATACCTGATAGACCATTAAAGGCAGTGACATAAGATTTTCCTTTCTTTATGTTATGAATTACAGTAGAGCGAGTTACAATTTCTTCTATTCCAAGAGTTTCTCCATTATCAACTAGTTGTTTCAAATTTTCAATTTTATGATTTGAATTGTAATTAGCTTGACTGATTACATAGTCTGCCCACTTTACCATTTTCTATAAATAATAATAATTTTCTTTTACTTAACTTTGACCATAATTTTTTGGATTTGAAATTATTTTTTGGGAAGGATGAGAATTTAGATTCGTTTCTTGACCTGCCATACAACTGTTACAGGTGCTACAAAATACATTCCAATATTGAGTAAAATAAGACTAATTCCATATCCTAAAACTTCGGCTTCTGAATCCATACTTAC
>CAXMOE010000339.1:430-833 GCA_964194835.1 uncultured Flavobacteriaceae bacterium
AAAGGCTTGTAATTAGAGGAGTAATTGTGGTCTTTACAATTTCTTTGAAGGCAGGGTTTTCCTGCTCCCACTGGGCTATAGTTGGTGCAAATGAATAGTAAACTGTGTTAAACCCGCTCATAAATGCAGACCCTGATTGTGTTTGAAGCAATTGATTATCCCTAATTTCACGCAACATCTGAACTTCTTTTGCCATTGGGGAGCCATATGATGCAGTAGCTATTACACAATTTTCTCGATATGCTTGATCAATGCCCTCCAAATCCTCGAATGCTTTATTCTCATCCCCTTGTGCAGATGCCTCACCAAAATTAATCGAAAAAAGAAAAATTACTGAAAATAATATTGATGAAAAAATTATTACTCTTTTGCCCAATTCACTTTTTATTTGTAATATCTTACT
>CAXMOE010000340.1:0-819 GCA_964194835.1 uncultured Flavobacteriaceae bacterium
AAAAAAGTAAATGCATTATCTCTGTAACGAAAATGAACCAACACGATAGTCTATCGCATAACACACACATTCATTACCTAAAACCCACTCACTGTCAGTCATGATTCTTTCCAACGGATAAGGGTAATCATGCAGTAAAGTAGGGGATGTAGATAGACTAACCCTGTAAAAGTAATTTCATAAATACCCGATACAATTGAGAGTGATATTGATATTAGAAGAATTAAGAAAAAAAGCCCTATACCAAAACTCTATTGAGATCTGGATTGGAATAAGTGAAGAACAAAAAATAGACTGGGTTAATACTGATAATTATCAAAAGTTTATTGCTTTTCTTTTAAAAAATGAACTAAACATGAAAAAAATGACTATTTGTTTTGATGAATCAGACAATGCATCTTACGGTGGTCACAGCAAAAAAGTATTTGCTAATAAATTGGCTGCAATCAATGATGTAAATTCACACTGCTATTCAATAAAATTAAAGGATAGTGCAATTGAATTAATTCGAACATTTGTCCTCTAATTTTATTATCGCTTTAACTTTGGATTAACAATTCTCCAACAAACAAACTCCACATTATAATCTGGATTAGGGTAACTTTTAGTGCCTGAAAAGGGGGGATACTATTTTTACTCTTTGTCGATAAACTCGTTGATACTTCAAATTAACAATTCTTAGACTCAGGATATTTAGGGTGTTTTCGATTTCCACGCCTATTAAGTATTAAAAAGCTAACTAGTTTAGTGCCAAATTCTAAAAGTAATTGAGAAAATTATTTTTTGGGAAGGTTGAGAATTGAAAAAATAATGAATTTA
>CAXMOE010000341.1:0-806 GCA_964194835.1 uncultured Flavobacteriaceae bacterium
GTAAAGGATGGAATCATGAATAAACAAAAAGTGGTAATATTCACCGCTACGTCTACTGCAAAAAAAGATATTGATCTATTTTTAGAAAAAGGAGCACATTCCATCTTGCAAAAACCTGTAGAGGTTGATACCTTGTCAGAATTTGTTCACAAACTAGAATCAGAAAGATGAATGTTGTAATAGTGAACTTTAAACTAATTTAGTAAATCTCCTTAAGGGATTTTGAAATTACATTATCCTATTGTGCAAAAATTTCAATCAATTATGAATAAATTTAAGGATTTTACTGAGAACTACTTAAATTTCATTTTTAGAATAATACCATAACGAGGACTATCATATCCGCCGATACTCAAGGGGTAAACTTTGAAGAGGTGTACAGATAGAAACAAAGGAAAGCCAGAAAAAGATGGAAGCATCTAAATTTCGATTAGGGTTTTCCAGTAATCCTCGTTTCCTATTTCGTTGAACAAAAGTCATTTTGTCATGCAATTCATGTGTTTTAATTTGAAATTATTTTTTGGGAAGGATGAGAATTAAAAAAAATTATTTTTTCTTAACTGCTCTTAGTATTCCAAGTCCCATGATAATGTATCCTACTATAATTACCCCTAGAAAGGAATCAGAAATAGAAGATAGTCCTCCTTCTGCCATCAATGAGGCAACCAAAACGGATGTGCCAATTAATGCTCCTCCCACTATAAGAAGAATTGTAGTCGTTACACTTTTTTCTCTAATTCCTACTCCAAAGGCCACAAAGAAGAGTATGATTGTTGACATGCCAAAAACCATTCCTCTTTCTTTTT
>CAXMOE010000342.1:0-802 GCA_964194835.1 uncultured Flavobacteriaceae bacterium
AAATACCCACATGGAATATCAGCTGATGAAAGCATAGATAGAATGATAATTACGCAGACAGTTTCCCCCGCACTTGACGACCCCCAAAGCAGTGTCACAATCTTGGAGCTAAGTTCTGGTAATGTGCTCTCCACAATAGAGCTGGCAAAAAGTGAAGATACTCCAAGTGCCCCAGTAGAGGTACTGTTTCATCCTACTGAATCAATTGCTTATGTTTCAGGGATGTTAGATAGTACAATTTGGGTTCTGATATGGGATGAGCAAACTAAATCCTTTGAGCCAAAATTAGTTGATGATGGTACTGAACGAGAACATTCCTGGCCACTTGATTTGAACATTGGTCCAATGGGAAATCTGTATGTTAGCTTTGCAGTTCCTGGAGTTGTAAATGAATATAGTCTAGAAAACCCAGAACAACCAGAACTACTAAGAACATTACCTGCACAGCCAGGTGCGCATCATGTTTTGTTTAGTGGAGATGGCAAATACATGTTTGTTCAAAACAATTTGCTTAATTTAGATGGATTAAATTCTGGAACAATCTCAGTAGTAGACTTTGCCTCTGGCAATCTTATTGCTACTATTGATGACCTAGTGGACCAAGGAATGATGATTGAATCAATTGATTTGATTTACCAAGATTCTTTGACTAAAACAACTCTAGAGTCTTAAATGATTTTCTAGGGATTTGAAATTATTTTTTGGGAAGGATGAGAATTATAAAAAGGAGTAAATATTATGGTCTCTTATTTATGCCAATATCATGACTGAGGTCATAAGCTACCGAACTGAAAAATTAGAA
>CAXMOE010000343.1:0-313 GCA_964194835.1 uncultured Flavobacteriaceae bacterium
TCTTCGCTAGATACTATAGATGAGAACTTTAGCTGAGGGAGTTTGGAGGGAGTTTTATTCTCAATTATGTCGTTTGTGGCCACAGCCTTCTCAATTTTTGTTTGTTGGACAGGTGATGTCATCTTGGGAGGAGTGGTTTTGGTGGGTTTTTCAAAATTTTGGTTAAACGCCAAGGCGGGATTTAGCATCATTCCACAAGATTTGGACCATTCTAGTTGAAGATTTGTCATAGATTGTTGATATTGAGAGATAGATTTGTGGAGTTCATTGAAAAAATTGTAAACATTCTGTTGATATATAGAATACATATTAA
>CAXMOE010000343.1:337-795 GCA_964194835.1 uncultured Flavobacteriaceae bacterium
CGATTCTGGTGGAATTTCTTTTTCCACATGTATATTTTATCAGACTTTTTTAAAAATAGATTGAGAATGACTTGTAGATTCTTTGGTCGCATCTTTTTATGTAGACTTGATTTTCATTTGAAATTATTTTTTGGGAAGGATGAGAATTAAAAAATGCTATTTGAGTTTTATTCGCAATGTTTCGTTAATTACACTGGAATAGCTTACTGAACTGATTGTGCTTTGAATTGCTTTTGCTTGAATTGATCTTATCTTTTTATCCAAATCATCATCAATCATTATGGTAATTCTTTTTGCCATATTCTCATATTCTACAAAGTTAGTATTAAGTAAATTTCCAAACATCATAATTGAACCTAGTCATAAACGATCAGCCTTATAATTCACGCTAAGACCTAATTATAAAATAAAATTGTGAATATTTGAAATTAAATCCCGCAAATTTTCATTATTTTTTC
>CAXMOE010000344.1:0-344 GCA_964194835.1 uncultured Flavobacteriaceae bacterium
AGGAGAACCTAAGAAATGTTGGAATTGTAACAAAGTATTAGAAGATAGAGATGATGAATTTTGTTCTAAAGAATGTGATGACCTATACTATGATATACATAAAGGATAGCAATTTTTTTATTTCTCATCCTTCCCAAAAAATAATTTCAAATTAATTAAGATAATATGAAGTTATGAGCGCCAGGTAAGGGATTCGAGCCCCTGCACGCTTGCGCGTAGCCGTTTTCGAGACGGCCGCCGTACCACTTGGCTAACCTGACATGGTTCCTTAAAATTTTCACCATAATAAAGAAAACAATTGAAATTAAAATGAATAATTACAATTTAGCTAATTTATAATTTAA
>CAXMOE010000344.1:354-788 GCA_964194835.1 uncultured Flavobacteriaceae bacterium
GAAACAAAATAATCAAATTTTGAAATTGCCACAACATAATGATTTTACTTTGAGTTTCTTGAAAAGATAAATTCAAAACTACAAAGATAATATGAATCACAATGGGATTAAAACTAAAGGATCTGGTAGTTAGAGAAAAAACAAAGCTTGAATCTTTTTCAAACAGGGTCGTAGCAGTGGATGCTTATAATGCAATCTACCAATTTTTAGCAAGCATTAGGGGACCTGATGGAATGCAGTTAACTGATTCACAAGGAAGAATAACAAGCCACCTGAGCGGATTACTTTACAGAAATATCAATTTCTTGTCTTTAGGAATTAAACCAGTTTGGGTCTTTGACGGAAAGCCCCCTTCGTTGAAGGCAGCTGAGATTGAAAGAAGGAGGCAAATCAAAAGAGATGCCACAGTAAAATATGAAAAAGCAATTGAGGCA
>CAXMOE010000345.1:0-278 GCA_964194835.1 uncultured Flavobacteriaceae bacterium
AATTTGGTTTCGCCATAACTAAACCACGAACCGCTTTTCTTAACAATGCCATATTCTACAGCCAAATCTAAAATTTCTCCTACTTTAGAAATTCCTTTACCATACATAATATCAAATTCGGCAATTTGAAATGGTGGAGCTACTTTGTTTTTTACCACCTTTACTTTGGTGCTGTTCCCAATAACTTTATCACCGTCCTTAATTTGTGTTCTTCTTCTTATGTCTAATCGAACAGATGCATAAAACTTTAATGCATTACCTCCTGTTGTTACTTCAGG
>CAXMOE010000345.1:330-784 GCA_964194835.1 uncultured Flavobacteriaceae bacterium
TACCAAACATAACACCAATTTTTTCACGCAATTGGTTAATGAAGATTACTGTACAATTCGTTTTGCTAATTGTACCAGTTAATTTACGCAAAGCTTGAGACATTAAACGTGCATGAAGACCCATTTTAGAATCTCCCATTTCTCCCTCAATTTCACTTTTAGGAGTTAAGGCTGCTACTGAATCAATTACTATAATATCAATAGCTCCCGAACGAATTAAATTTTCTGCAATTTCTAGAGCCTGCTCTCCATAATCTGGTTGAGAAATAATTAAGTTATCAATATCTACCCCAAGGTTTGCAGCGTAAAAACGATCAAAAGCATGTTCTGCATCAATAAATGCAGCAATTCCTCCAGCTTTTTGTGCTTCTGCAATTGCATGTAGCGCTAAAGTTGTTTTGCCTGAAGATTCTGGGCCATAAATTTCAACAACTCTTCCTTTTGGATAGCCTCC
>CAXMOE010000346.1:0-764 GCA_964194835.1 uncultured Flavobacteriaceae bacterium
AAATCACGTCATATGATATTGCAAAAAATCCAATTATGCCAATAGCAATTATCAAAATACTTGTATTCAATTAATCCTACTTTCTCGTATTTGGACATAAGGATATTGTTATTTTGAAATTATTTTTTGGGAAGGATGAGATTTGTTCAAATGAATTATAGCCCTTGCAAGTTAATTAATAAAGATGAATAACGACGAAACTAAAATAACTTGGAATTATCATAACGGCACTAAACATCCTAACGGAATTTTTCTTATGAAACGGCATTTTTATGATCCTGCATTAAGGCCAAATCCATACAAAATTTACAAGACCTTGAAAGGGATTCCTTTACATCTTGACCGAAACCCGACTTCATCTGCCCTCAAATCTATCTCCGAAATTATTGGACAAAATGAATCAGATAATCTACCTGATCTTCAAAGTTTAGGTCGTATACTATACTTTTCAAGTGGAATCACAAAAACAATAAACTTTGGAGAATTAGGAGAATTTGAATTCAGAGCTGCTTCTTGTACTGGGGCTCTATATCATATCGAAATTTACTTGGTATGTGGGGACATTCCCGGACTTGAAGCAGGTGTATATCACTTTGATCCCAAGGAGATGAAATTGGATCAATTACGCAAAGGAGATTTTAGAGGTGTACTGGTAAAGGCAACTGCAGATGAATTTGATGTAAAACACGCTCCAGTAATTTTAGTTTACACTGACATTTTTACAAGAAATTCAATAAAGTATGGCACACGAGAATATCGTCACA
>CAXMOE010000347.1:0-755 GCA_964194835.1 uncultured Flavobacteriaceae bacterium
TCCATTTCTTTAAATCATATTTTTGTAGGATTGGTAAATGAACCAATTTTATCAATGATTTTGTTTTTGATATTTTATTTGATAGTTCCAACTCTGGTCTTTTCAATTCTCATCCTTCCCAAAAAATAATTTCAAATCGTTAACCAAAGTAACGAAATGGTAGTACTAGCGAGCTCCATTAAATAACATAAAACCCAAAGAACTGTGATGGTTGATCCTTGCCCGTTTTGCAAAAAAGAAAGACATCATGTATATCATGAATATAATTTCACAAGGAAAAAATGTTCATGGAAAGAAAATTTGCAAAATATGCTCAAGAGACTGGTGTACAAGGCCCATTGGTAATAGATAGCGTCTTTGTAGAGGCATAAATCAAAAAATTCAACATAACTATTTACTCAAAACAATCATAAATTATTTAATAATGACAAACCTCTGGATTCACACACAGGTTAGTTCTAATCCAAATTTTTGGTATGTAGATTATGAAAAAAGAGTAGCTACAAAAAGCAATCAAAAACCTCAGTTTGAAAGCATAAGAAAAATAGATACTTCAGTTGAACAATTTCTTGAAGAACGAAAATTCAAAATAACTTCGAAAAATGAAGGCGAGATAAAATTTGAAGGAACGGAAAAATCTTGCGAGTTTTATTAATAAAATCATCTAAAGTTATTTTTTAGGCTCATCCTTCCCAAAAAATAATTTCAAAATTCCTTAAGGGGAATTGCCAATTAGGGAGATGCCCCTACCAAAA
>CAXMOE010000348.1:0-755 GCA_964194835.1 uncultured Flavobacteriaceae bacterium
AATATGAAAGAAAAATTGGTCAAGGCAGCAAATGATCAACCCTATGTTAACGCACCACTAGTTTTAGTATACTGTAAAAATCCAAGTAGAGTTAAACTGAAATTTCCTCAAAAGACGTTAACAAAGTTTGCAATTCAAGACGCAACTCTTGCAGCTGCCTATTCACAATTGGCGGCTACTGCTTTAAGCTTGAGTACTATTTGGATCGGGATGATCGATGAAAAAAAAGTATCAGAAATTATTGGGACTGAACTAGTACCCTCATCAATTTTGTGTGTTGGATACCCCATAAAACGAAAATTCCCCAAACCAAGAAGAAACCTTTCAGCGGAATTCATTTAATTTTTGATTAAAAATTAAGATTTATCGCCCAGAGTTGCGATATTAGACAAGCTACTGTACAAAATGTTAGTAGTTTAGGGGTTTTTGAGGAATTTTGCATCAATTTTGGCTTTTTTATTCTCATCCTTCCCAAAAAATAATTTCAAATCCCATGAGGGGAACTTACCAAATGGGGAGATGCCCCACATTTTGGTTCCTAAAAAGGTGTTAACGAACTTATTGACTGTCAGTAAAAAGTCCCCCTCGCAGGCGTAAAAAATACACAAACTAGGTAATGTTGAACATTATGATTTGTTGTAAAGTGTTTAAAATTTTAAATCAAAATCACCCTAATTATGTTCATAAATCCAAATCCCCAAATTCAAACAATTGTCGAACAGCTATATTTTGGTGCAATACTTAGTGAAAACTCA
>CAXMOE010000349.1:0-745 GCA_964194835.1 uncultured Flavobacteriaceae bacterium
CTGTTGCACTAACTGACCTGTGGTTGTGGGTTCCAAACCTTTTAGCTTTCATACTGATTATTATTCTAGGGATGATAATTGCTAACTTTATTGGAAAATGGCTAGATCAAGAATTAATCAAACAAGAGTATGGAGGTTCCAAATACGTCACTACAGGTGTTAAAGTTATCATATATGCAGTCATCTTTGCCATTGCACTTACACAACTAGGAGTAGGCGAGACTATAATTCCAATCTTGGTATCGGCATTCTCATGGAGCATTGCAGCTGGAATAGGTGCTGCCATAGCCATAGGTCTTGGATTTACATTCAAAGATATGTTCCCTGCAATCATAAACTCTGCATCAAAGCAACGTTCAGTACTTAGAGTAGGTCAAAAGGTACAGATTGGTGAAGATAAAGGAACCATAACTGCAGTTGATCTATTACACATCATACTTGCAAACGAAAATAATGAGAGTATAGTCATACCTACCAAAAATCTATCAAACCAAACTATTCGAGTCTTTGGAGATCCAGTTAAAGATGCAGAAACTGCTAAAGACTGACAAACTATACGACATACAAAACAAAAGACACATAAAAAATACTATTTCTCATCCTTCCCAAAAAATAATTTCAAATTTTAGCTAATGTCAATTAGCTAAACTTTAGAGTTGAGATAAAGAAAAATTTTGTGAGAGTTGAAAATTTAGAATTTAACAAAAGTTCTGAGTAATGTACACCTTATCATCTTCTGCAATCT
>CAXMOE010000350.1:0-256 GCA_964194835.1 uncultured Flavobacteriaceae bacterium
AATTGAAACCTGCATGAATATTCCTCTGTACCTCTGCGCACTTGTATGCGTCTTATTAAGGTGACCAAATCACTTTACTGTGAATAATTAAATAATGGTGCGGACGGAGAGACTCGAACTCTCACACCTTACGGCACTAGAACCTAAATCTAGCGTGTCTACCAATTCCACCACGTCCGCATAACTCTATACCGCTAAAGGTATCATTACTCAGGCACTAAGACCGTGAGTACCTTGAGCGAAAAAACTGCTAAGT
>CAXMOE010000350.1:266-739 GCA_964194835.1 uncultured Flavobacteriaceae bacterium
CGATCACAGGGGCGGTGATTCTGCCACAACCCGTACAGGGGTTCAACCGAACATGTAGTAAGAAAACAAACTATTTTGGATAAGCCAGCAAAAAGACGGCCTGATCTGCCGAAGAATTGATCAATTGCTCACTGCGCCAACTATTTGGGATCAAAACTGCTTGTTCGGAAGTGATTAATTGCTCGCCTAATAGCAACTCACCCGCAACGACCATAACCAGAGCATAACTGGAAGGTGCATCAAGATTAAACTCAGCTCCGGCCTCAAGCTTTACTCGCTGCACTTCAAAATCCTCAAAATCAACTATCCGTTCAATTAATGCATCATCGTTTTGCACCAATAATTCTAAAGGCTCTTGAGAACCGCCCTCTAAATTCATTAGACTGACGGCTTTATCAGTATCCCAATGATCTTGAGTCAGCACTTTTTGAGCAAAGGACAAGATCAAGCGCTCATAAACTGGAGTTTGAAAT
>CAXMOE010000351.1:0-716 GCA_964194835.1 uncultured Flavobacteriaceae bacterium
AAATAACTCTATTGTGTAATCCAGCATTTTTTTATAATACGGTTTGTCTAATCCTTCTGAATTTGCTAAATTAACTATCTCATCTCTTAATGCTTGTGTGTTTGAAAACAAATTAGTCATCTAAATATTGACAGACTAAGGTTTAACCCTATCTTGATTAGACCATAATATCCAAAATAAATTGGATTTTTTGTAATCCATAGTAAGATTATGAAAATCTAGTGAAAAAATATCTCAAAAAATAGAGGGCTCTAAATCAGTTAAAGTAATTTGCTGTAATAGTTAGATTTTAAAATTATTTTTTGGGAAGGATGAATCATTGTCACTCTAATGGAAAATCAATTTTGCAGACTGAACATTTTCCTCTCATACCTTTGTATCCATCATGATAATACTGAATGATTTCAGTATGGCATATCAAACAAGATATTATTTCTACAGGGGAGCTTACCAACCAAAAAGCTCCCTTTTGTTCCTACAAAGTTGGTACATCTAGGACTCTGGCCAGTCATATTCACATAGACTGCATCGTCCTCTATATCCTGCATAGTTTTCATCCCATCTGAGAAGGCCTGAACTTTTTTCACAAACGCCGCAATAAAGTTGCAAACCCTCAACATTGGTTTCTGAATTTTTTCGTAATACTACTTGAGCCATACCACTAATACACAGAAATATGATATTACTTTGTATTTTCAAAGTTGATAAAAAATTAG
>CAXMOE010000352.1:0-339 GCA_964194835.1 uncultured Flavobacteriaceae bacterium
CAAAATTTTGGTGTTCAGTTTATTTTCTTCTGATTGACTTTCAAAATCATAACTCATCAATGTCTCATAGTCTTCTTTCATTTTATTGAAAGATTCCCATTGTTTTACATCGGAGATATCATCCAATTCATCTTTTGATCTGTCGTATAGGACTGGAATTCCCATTGATGTTGTAAGCTCTGGACTATCTATGGCTAATTCTGCAAAGACCTTGTCGTAAAAGTGTTTGATATTAAATGGTCGAAACCAGATTAGGTTTATTAGCCAAAAAATGCCAATTAAAAGAAGTATAAGAATGGTTCTTGATGTCCAAAATTTCCAAGTGCGTTTTTTCATCAT
>CAXMOE010000352.1:458-712 GCA_964194835.1 uncultured Flavobacteriaceae bacterium
AAGGACCAGTCCGCCACATGGGAATAAGTTTCAAATATCTTGGCAGTACTATGCCCTTGGAGTAATTAATCTGTTCTATTCTCCAAAAGAAGGGATTGATTTAATTCATAGAATATTTCACAGCACTTCCCACAGATGTAGAAAGAACTAAACGGTTACTAACAATTTATGATATGGTATTACTTATTTGGTAAGTCTAATAGAATACGAATTATTGGAATAAAATATTTCTGCTTTAATTTCCTAACGGTCTC
>CAXMOE010000353.1:0-711 GCA_964194835.1 uncultured Flavobacteriaceae bacterium
CTAATATTTCTCCATTAAAATGATATACTAAAACTGCTCTAATTTGAGGTTCAATACCTAAAATCAATGAACAAATCTTTGCATAATCCAATATTCCTTATTAGTAGAGATGAAATGTAAATTTTTCATTTCTCATCCTTCCTAAAAAATAATTCATTGCTACTTCATCAAATGTTCTTGATATATGACGCTGCCAACAAACCCAGAATACCCATAATGGCACCAACAAAAATTATGATTTCTTTACATCCGCTCCAAGTTACTTGTAATGACATAATTGTAATTACACAAACAAAAATTTATAGATTTATCATGAAACATTAAACAAATGTTTGATTTTTAATTAAATTCTCATCCTTCCCAAAAAATAATTCAGAATAGAAATAGTATGAAAAAAATCTTACTTACAAGAAATTATATGACCTGATTTTGTAGCAGTATTATGAGTGGATTTATCAATTGCCCAAGCTGTGTAGAGAAATTAGTTGTAGTCACTTTGAAAGTAGAAGGAGCTTCAATGATTTGTCCATTCTGTGACTCTGTTTATTGACCAATCCTTCCCAAAAAATAATTTCAAAATCTTCATGATTTTTTTCAAAGTAAAGTAAAGAACGATGTTTAAAATTGTTCCATACGTAATCTAATTATGAAATATCTCCCGATTTTAGCATCACTGTTTGCCTTATTGTTATTATCTAGTCCTGCTTTTGG
>CAXMOE010000354.1:0-703 GCA_964194835.1 uncultured Flavobacteriaceae bacterium
TTGGATGTTGACTTTGTAAACCAAAAAATCCTGATAAAATCAGGTGGCGGAATTTTTATCAAATCAGGCGGAACAATAACTTGATAAATTTGAAATTATTTTTTGGGAAGGATGAGAATTGAAAATAAAAAAAGAGGTTAGACCTTGAATTTGCAGGTCATGCTTACTTCACCATCAGCTGAAACTGTTGCTCTGGTATTAGCGGTGATAACAAACTGATCATCGGTAATTATACCGCACAAAAAGCCCTTAAACACTACTGCGTGGCCGGATGAATTTGCAACACCTGATGCATGACAGGATAATTTTATGTTGTTGTTAGCACTGTTTGCCTCTACTACGATGTTGTCAGGATCAGTAGTAAAAACCGCATTGAAATTACCATCAGGAACTGTGCATGCAACTCCTGTAGCAGTGAAGGCCATTCCAATCATTGGTCCACCTGCATATGCAGCACTTGGTGCCCATGCAAGTAGAATTCCAGCAAATACAGCTATTGTTGCACTGCTTAGAATTTGTTTTCTATTCATTGATTAAATAATAACGAATGTAGTATATACGCGTTTCATAAATTATGATTTTCCTAATAATATAATGCATATTAGGTAAGCAAAGTATGAATTAGAATAGTCTGCTTACTATTTCCTATCGCCCATTGATGTGATAATATACGCACAAGTTTGTATTAAGTATGACATTATGT
>CAXMOE010000355.1:0-443 GCA_964194835.1 uncultured Flavobacteriaceae bacterium
CAATACCAATCCTTCATTACATTTCACTGCTACAGGATCAATTCCTTGAGATACTTGTTTAAGTGGAGATAAAATATTGATTTCAGAAATATTCCTAATAATATCGATGTTTGAAAATTCAATTAAGTTGGTAGGGCCACATAATTGAGATTGTATTTCTTCACCAGAAAAATCAGCAAAAACCAAATATTCTAATCCTAGAGTATAGTTAATTCCCCAGAATTTTTCATCTGATAGCACTTTAACAGAATCTTGATTAACTCCCTTGAAAGGTTCTTTGATGAAAAACAAAGATTCTGCGATAAGTGAGTGTTCATTTGAAGGTTCCAAGTATTCTTTTGATACAACTTCTCCGACAAATACAACGTCAGATTCTTCATATGATTCGGTAACATTAGGAGGAGCGCAAGATAGAGCATAAACATCATAATTTATCATGGAAA
>CAXMOE010000355.1:462-696 GCA_964194835.1 uncultured Flavobacteriaceae bacterium
CATTGATGCTAGAAATATAATTAATTTCATAATAATCCGAATGAAACTTTGGTAATAGAGTTTTTCGTAAAAATCAAATTTCACTTAACTTTTTATCTCATCCTTCCCAAAAAATAATTTCAAAATATAAAAAATTAAGACTCTAGAGTTGTTTTAGTCAAAGAATCTTGGTAAATCAAATCTATTGATTCAATCATCATTCCTTGGTCCACTAGGTCATCAATAGTAGCAATA
>CAXMOE010000356.1:0-692 GCA_964194835.1 uncultured Flavobacteriaceae bacterium
CAAAAAATAACCAATTCATAATTTCTTAATCGAACTTATCTAGTTTGGTTACATTATAGAGTGCAAATGACTCGAACAAAAATATCATTATTTACAGTATCTTTTCTTGCAGCAATTCTTCTTGCATGGGCACCAAATACTGCAAACGCAGGAAATAATGGAGCTGTTGTGATCAATGACAATGGCTGCGAAATGTTGAATGGAAATGGCCAAATTGTTTTTACTGGCAATAATCATAGGGTAGGGACATTTAGCGAAAACGACAATTCCATTGAATGGTGTAAAGGAATAGGGTTGGCTCATCCGGGCGGCCCGGCTGTAATCTTCCAGGGTCCGGGACATAACAATGGAAAGGCCATAACCCTTGAACTTACTTGCAATACCAGTTTTGGTCTCACCGATAACTGGTTTAATGTAGTTGCTCCAAGTGGAAAAGCTATTCTAGTTTGCATTGTACCTGGCGGAGCATAAATTTCAAACAAAATCTTCTTTTTTCAATTTCTCATCCTTCCCAAAAAATAATTTCAAATTAATTTTGTAACATTTTAAAAATTACAGGATCATGTTAACATAGGATGTTCACCTATATGTACTTGGGCAGAGGGGGTATGAAATATTCTAGTTCAGACTTTGTTGTCTAATGTTTATTATAATATTATGATATTCATAATTTATGAAATATGTATATAGTA
>CAXMOE010000357.1:0-242 GCA_964194835.1 uncultured Flavobacteriaceae bacterium
GAGATACGTTTGTATTGAGTAATAAAATTTTATAAGGTTGAATTTTAATGGGAACGAACTGGTAGTCCAATGATTGGCAGTCCAATAGAATTACATGATTCTCCTTGCTCATCACCGATGCAAACTGATCCATAATTCCACATTTTGTGCCCACGTAATTATGTTCCGCACGTTGTGATAATTCAACTATTGTTTGTTTAGTAAGACCCAATTGAAATAATTCGTTCAATCCATAGGCAAGA
>CAXMOE010000357.1:353-692 GCA_964194835.1 uncultured Flavobacteriaceae bacterium
TGAACTTATGCCCGAGCCAATTGGAATGTTGCTTTCCAATACACAATCAAACCCCACTAATTTCTCAGTTAATTGCTGGAGTTCGAACAGTACACCCAAAATATAGTTTTCCCATTGCTGTTCGCTTTTAGCAACTTTTTCGAGATCAATGGTAAAGCTCTTATTAAAATCTTTACTTAAAACATTACATATATTGGAAGATCCATTCCTGTTGAATGCAAATCGTATTTTTTTATCAATAGCGGTGGGCAATACAAAACCATTGTTATAATCGGTATGTTCCCCTATAATGTTGATTCTTCCTGGTGAATCAATCACAACTTCGTATTTGCTTTGTTC
>CAXMOE010000358.1:0-274 GCA_964194835.1 uncultured Flavobacteriaceae bacterium
AATAATTTAAAAAAAACTAAAAAAATATGGATCCATTTGTCCTTAAAAAAATGTTACACTTTTAATTCTTATCCTTCCCAAAAAATAATTTCAAATCAATATTGACATTTCAATTAAATTGTTAACGAGTTTATCGACAAAGAGTAAAAATAGTATCCCCCCTTTCTACGCCTAAAATATCACATTAATCCACGTTATAATGCGGAGTTTGTTTGTTGGAGAATTAAATAAAAAAAGAGACTAATTTTCTATGTAAAATCCTGGTTCCCAATCA
>CAXMOE010000358.1:284-688 GCA_964194835.1 uncultured Flavobacteriaceae bacterium
CTTGTAGGTGTTAAACATTGCATCATAGAGCGGATTGTTTGGGTGATATCCTTGACACTCAAAGTCAAAGGTATTTTCTAGGGCAAACTTTTCTTTGATGTAACTTTCTTCTTTGTTCATGTCCGAGGCCACAACATAATCTACTACTCTACAGTTTGAATAATTAAATCCCCTAACAAGTTCTCCGTTGATTAGATTAACATCCACATCAAATAGTTCGGTCATTAAATTTGCACCAGAAACACTTTGAATCTTGAGATTTTCATCTACTCTTTTGTACAACAATGGATAATCTCCAACAATTCCTTCTAATTCAAAGGTGGGATTGGCTTTTGCAAGAACATCGCCTTGCCTGAATATTGGAAACTCTAGTGTTTCTATTCCATTATTGTATGTGATTGTAG
>CAXMOE010000359.1:0-686 GCA_964194835.1 uncultured Flavobacteriaceae bacterium
AAAGATCTGGATTTCTCAGATGGGATGAAAACTATGCTGGATATAGAGGACAATGCAGTTTATGTGAAAATGACTGGCCAGAGTCCTAGGCTTTTTTTATTTTTTTAATTTTGAAATTATTTTTTGGGAAGGATGAGAATTTAAAAATCTGTAATTAACTGATTATTTGTTATTCTAAACAGAATTACATCTACGCCCTTTCTTTTGCATTTTATTTGGTACATGAAATACTCCTTTTGAAGTCATTAATGATATTGTGAATCCATGCCTACCAACATAGACCATCTTAAGACATGCCCTACTCTCAATTATTGAAAACAGCAAATGTTAGTCAACATTTCGAATGTAAAGTAATAATAATTAAAAAAGGCAGAATTACGTATGAAGATAAAATGTCCAAAATGTGAAAAAAATGCAGAATTATCACCGGACTTTTCTTTTGTAAAATGTGAATCCTGTGATTTGGATATGAGTTATGGAGAATATGTGAAATTTATAGCACATAATGAGAAAAAGTATTCAGACATTCTTGGAGATTATACTGGAAGCACTGAAGGGCAAACTTCAGGGTCATTAGATGAGTGGGATTAACAAAAAAATCGTCCATCAGATTAAAATAATTAGTTTGATCAATCACTAAATACAGTTGGAATTTTTATTAGAAAATATTCTGAATCTAGTGGGAT
>CAXMOE010000360.1:0-685 GCA_964194835.1 uncultured Flavobacteriaceae bacterium
TTATCTCTCCAGAAATACCTGTACCCAAAATTCCATCAATGACAACGTCAGGATTAAAATCAAAACTAATATCGTTACCTGAAATCAGTTTCACAGAAGGCATTTTTTTTAGAATAGACCAATTCCAATTACTCTCTTCAGTTTTGATTTTTTCAGGAAGTCCAAGCAAAACTACAGTTACATTAGAGCCATAACCAGATAGATGTCTTGCCATTACCAAGCCATCGCCTCCGTTATTTCCCATACCAACAAAAATCAAAATATTCTTTTTTTCAAGATCTAGTTTTTCTGATAACCTTCTGACTGCAGCTGCGCCAGCATTTTCCATCATGAATTTTTTCAAAAATCCCATATCATGTCCGTTGTTTTCTATTTGATACATTTGATCTACAGATATTTCCATGATTAGATGGAAAATACATGTAAAATAAGAGCCTTAGGCATACGTTTTATGGCTAAAATAGGCGTAAAATAACCAGTTTTATGATAAAAGAGTTTACAATCTAAATTACATTTGAAGTGTTAACGAGTTTATCGACAAAGAGTAAAAAGACAGTCCCCCCCTCTCGTGCCTAACTTTTGCGCCATAACTTAAGGCATAATGATAATCTGAAACGTTGGAGATTGTTTAAGATCATACTTTTCGTAATTACATTAAACGGTCTAGCGAAAGTCTTAATTCAAT
>CAXMOE010000361.1:0-682 GCA_964194835.1 uncultured Flavobacteriaceae bacterium
ATATTTTCAGACAAAGAAGTTGAACGAGTTGTTGGCAGAATCAAAGGACATGTGGCAAAATAATTCTACATTATAATCTGGATTAATGCAACTTTTTGTTCCTAGAAAGGGGGGATTCTATTTTTACTCTTTGTCGATAAACTCGTTGATACTTTTTCGCAATTTACAGTAAGGGATATGAACTATCACTTTAAAACCCGCCCCTGGCAGACTTTTTCTTTATTTTTAATTTTTTTAGAAATTGAAATTATTTTTTGGAATGGATGAGAATTTGAAAAGACACTAAAATTTTATTTTTAGAAAGGAATTTTGATTACTACTTCCTTTACAATCTTGTGAGTGAGGATCTTATGAAATCCATCATAGTACTAATACAAAATGACATAGGCGATAAGGAGATTTTAATGCGAATCTTAAATGATCTCAAGAAAGAAAAAAGGCCTTTTGGGCCAGACAAATCATATCTAAAAAACATTATTGAGAAACATCTACCAGAAGACATACATCTTCTGAAGTCTTTAGAATAATCAATTCATATTTTTTTGGGAAGGATGAGAATTGGTATTAATTTGGGAATACGTGTTTAAACAAATTCCAGGTACAAATTCTCTATGAGAATAGACTCTTGTCGTAATTGTGGAAATGGGCTATCAGTAATAGAACTATGTCCTGATTGTAGGCA
>CAXMOE010000362.1:0-680 GCA_964194835.1 uncultured Flavobacteriaceae bacterium
ACCACAGCCTCCACTGTTTGTACAGGAGTTACAGGAATACCATCTACACTGATAAATACCGTATCTCCAGTTGGGTCTGCTTGAGCAAGGTTTGTTGAAGTTAAAAGTAGAGTTATTGCAACTCCCATTATTACGCTTAAGACAATGTTTTTTTTAATCATTGATTTTGGGATCATTTAGATCGGTTTAAGGTTGCTGTCTTTTTTGAAATGTTACAATTCTCATCCTTCCCAAAAAATAATTTCAAAAACAAAAAGAAAAGGCTAGACACAAATTACTGTGCCCGTAGAAGTTCCTGAAAGTCCATTATCTGCTTCGAAATTAATCACAACATCATGTCCACATTTTCCCCAAACAGTATACTCATCTAATTCAAAAAATACCGTTCCGCAAATATTTGCTAAGGGTTGATTTTCATTTCCCACTCCTTTGAACATATAACTGCCTGAATTTATGCCTCCATTCCATAGAGATGATGACACAGATTTTTGGGGTTGCCCACTTTGAGTATTTGCATTAAACGAGCCTTTTTGTCTTGTTTCATCTTCACTAAAGCTCACACTAAAATGAATACTATCTGTGATCTTTGTGTTTCCATCAGGACAGACGATTTCTCCATTATCTCGTGAAGATCCTTGTAGATAGACTTCGTTTGTTGGCTTTACTCCAATTGCAGAATA
>CAXMOE010000363.1:0-678 GCA_964194835.1 uncultured Flavobacteriaceae bacterium
GTTCTACAAATAATATTTTTATCATAACATAAGTTAGTGTGTTTTTTGTGCCACCGAGGGATGGGAGCATGATGATTGGAGTGTAACTAAAACACTAAGATTCTTTGTGAGTTTTGAAATTATTTTTTGGGAAGGATGAGAATTAAAAAATTTCATTAATTTCTCAAAAGAATCATTGTCCTATGGTAAATCTCTCGCATGTCGTCCAGTTCTGCTCTCAAATTTTCTATGTTGTTTGTTGTATTAGAAATGTTCTTGCGATAATCATTAGACTCACGTGATAATTTTGTGTATTCTTTTAATGCATCTCTCATTTTGCAACTTGTCTTTGATTTCTGACATTTTATCATCTAAAATTTGAATTGCCTTTGATACTCCACCTCTATCTATAAAAAAAGGTCGAATGTCATCGGGAGTAGTCGCAGTAATTTTTGATAAACTAGTCTCGCATTCATTAGCTTTAATGTTGTGAGAAAGTTTTATTTTTTTTGATTCTACATCAGATATCAAGATTACTTCGGGTCCTAGAATATCTTGGTTCCCAGCGCAAGCTTCAAAAATATAACTAAATATGCCCGGATTATTTGCAAGTGGATTAGGATCTGGCTGAACCACCGTAACTATTGTGACTACGTTAATTACACGTCCATCAGAATCTATTGCAAAAATTGAATCTGT
>CAXMOE010000364.1:0-360 GCA_964194835.1 uncultured Flavobacteriaceae bacterium
ATAGTAGGAACTGATTCGGTAAGACAAGTTCCTTGCAAGGCATGATTTCCTTAATTTCTTCTTTATTTTTTCAAATTCTCATCCTTCCCAAAAAATAATTTCAAAATCTACATAACTGACTGAACCTTTGATTTAATCTACAATGTTGGCAGAACGAATTTTTCTGTTTAAGTTATAAACCGCAACAAGTACGCATCCTCTTCACAGAGGGCGTAATTCGGTTTATTTTTTTTCCATTTATGGACTTGATTAAAACTTTTTTTGAATCTGTAATCACTGTAAAATTACTTCCTTCTCCTATGGAATCAAGATATTCCCGTATTGTTTTTTTTACTTGCTCATATTCGATTTTGTCCTCAT
>CAXMOE010000364.1:370-678 GCA_964194835.1 uncultured Flavobacteriaceae bacterium
CAATTGGAGATAAAATGAATTCATTGTGTTTTATGGAGGGAATTGCTTCAACATGGTCAGCCACGTGAACTAACAACTCATGCTGAATTGGCAACACATCTTTGCAATCTACGATTATCATAATTTGATACTATGTTTGTTGTTTATAGGTTGATCCCCTATTCTCATCCTTCCCAAAAAATAATTTCAAATCTCTATTTAGGCTTCACAAAATTAGTTCAAATCTCTAAAAAATTCATAATCTTACTTTAGATAATTGAAGTAAATTATATTTTGTTTAATCAATAGAAACTCATTGAATGAATTCT
>CAXMOE010000365.1:0-677 GCA_964194835.1 uncultured Flavobacteriaceae bacterium
TGGCCCTACAGCTTTTTGGGATCTAGCAGAAAAAATTTCTGAATATCTTTCACAGTAATTCCAACAAACAAACTCCACATTATAACGTGGATTAGTCCGTACTTTTTACGCGTGAAAAGGGGGGATACTATTTTTACTCTTTGTCGATAAACTCGTTAACACCTCAAATAATTTGTATAACCTACATTATATGGATAATTTTTAGATGTTTATACAGCAATTATCTGCAATAGAAACCACTTTATCGTTTAACGGATTTTCTGAATTATGAATTTTAAAGAAAAGGTTGTGCTGATTACAGGAGCATCATCAGGAATTGGGTGTGCCAGAATAATTCTAGTTGCTAGAAGGAAAGAAAAATTAGAACAGGTAGCTGAGGATCTAAAAAAATACAATGTTTCTACTCTTGTTTGTGAATGCGATGTTTCTAACAAATCCCAAGTCCAAGAAATGTCTAAAATAGTTTTAGAAAAATACGGTTCTATTGATGTTCTTGTAAATAATGCAGGATTTGCGATTTATGGTTCTGTTTCAAATTCTACCATAGAAGAAATTGAATCGCAGATGGCAACAAATTATTTTGGAATGGTCTATTGCATCAAAAATTTTCTTCCATCAATGATTAAAAAAAAGTCTGGTCATATAGTTAATGTTGCATCTGTTGCAGCAAGTTTTGG
>CAXMOE010000366.1:0-675 GCA_964194835.1 uncultured Flavobacteriaceae bacterium
TTTTTTGGGAAGGATTAGAAATTCTCAAACTCTCTAGAAACAGCACAACTTTATGCGTAAAAGAGGGGCATTCTCTTTTTACTCTTTGTCGATAAACTCGTTAACACATCAAAATATCCAATTTTCAGAAATCAGGAATAATTAAGGTAAATCGAGCAACTGTACAAACTACTATTATGTATTCTACTTTTCACACTGCCTCATTTACATTTTATTTTTTAAAGTCATAGATTCATGCTATATATAGAATAATAAGTTAAAAGCATCCATGGGGAAAATTATTGCTGGAAAAGTTTCAGACATACCTCCTGGTAAAATGATAAAAATTTCTGTAGATGGAAAGGAGTTAATGATTGCAAATATAGACGGTGATTTTTGCGCAATGGATGATACCTGCACTCATTCCGGATCAAGTCTATCAGAAGGCAGTTTAGAAGGATGTATAGTAACATGTGGGTGGCATAAAGCAGAATTTGATTGTAAAACAGGAAAATTATTCAAATTTCCAGCAAAAATTAACGATTTAGAATCTTACAATGTTACAGTAGAATCTGATAGCGTATTTGTAGAGATGTAACTATATACTCCAAATTTTCCAATAAAGGTGTAAAAAATGGTAGATGACAAAGAAAACAAGGAATCTATGAAAGAAGCAATAGATACACTTAACCAAAT
>CAXMOE010000367.1:0-673 GCA_964194835.1 uncultured Flavobacteriaceae bacterium
TCCATAGAGTTCAGGCAACATGTCAATTAATGAAAAGAAAATCAAAGCAAATCCTCCAATTAAAATTATACCCAAAAAAGGAATGATAATTAAATTCGATAGAAAAAATAAGCCTGGAAATTGATGAAAATAATATAAACTTAAGGGCAGCACGCCAATTTGAGCTGCCATTGATACCGTAAATAATTGCCAGATTTTTCTGGTCAGCCAATTGCTCGGCATCAACAAAACAGCGATTTTGGGTTGCAACCAAACAATGGAAAAAACGGCGACATAACTCAACTGAAAGCCCACATCAAACAAATAATAGGGATGGATTAACAACAGAAAAAAAATGGAGATGACCAAGGTATTATATGCGGTGAACATAGTGGAAGCTCGTACTACTGAAGATGACAAGCCCGCTAGAATGGAATATAACCAAAGAAAAATAATTATAAAAAACAGAGCGATGAACTTTCCATTCCTGAATTGATGCAAGGGTTTAAAAACAAACATCAAAAGCATCAATAAAATACCAATATGCAACCCTGATATGGCCAAAATATGAATGGCTCCTGCTCTGACATAACTTTGCCTTAAATCATTGGAAATTCCATTGCGTTGTCCTAGAAGCAACGCATTTATCAAGGCCAACTCATCATTTTTAAATCCATTTTCTATCAAGGTATTG
>CAXMOE010000368.1:0-670 GCA_964194835.1 uncultured Flavobacteriaceae bacterium
AATACTCCGATAAAGACAGGCCAAGTTTCAATATTCTCGCGAAATCGGGAATACTATGGGACACCGAAAGAGAGGATGCCATCTTACAGGGAAATCTTATACATCACCTGCTAGGCCTTATAAATACGAATATGGATGTGGATAGCGCATTTGATGCAATGATTCGTGATGGGGATATTACATATGACGAAGTAGGTCCATTAAAAAAGAAAATCCTTCAGATAATACATCATCCTAAACTGAACGTATATTATGAAGCAGACACCCAACGTCCAGATAGAATTGTGGTTTCCAACAACAATGCGACTATCATAGATTACAAAACTGGGAAGAAAAGCACAACCCACCATCGACAACTAAATGAATATGCGACGGCCCTTCAAAACATGGGTTATGTCATTAAAAACAAAATCATTGTCTATATTGACAAAAGTATAATACCAGAGTTTATTTAAACCACTATTTATGTACGGAAAAATCAAACAGCATTTACAGGATGAGTTAGTAGCCATAAAAGAAGCTGGACTTTATAAAAAAGAACGAATTATTACCTCTCCACAGGGGGCAATCATAAAAATTTCTACGGGGCAGGAGGTACTCAATTTTTGCGCCAACAATTATTTGGGACTCTCATCGCATCCAGCCGTAATCCAAGCCGCCAAGGATACCA
>CAXMOE010000369.1:0-254 GCA_964194835.1 uncultured Flavobacteriaceae bacterium
AATCTAGCTAATAAACCACGTATTAACAAAAATGGTAAAACCTAATTCAATGCCATTAAATTAAGCACAAATCCATACAGGGTTGCATCCATTTTTGTTTTAATTCTCATCCTTCCCAAAAAATAATTTCAAATCCATCAGACTAAAAAAAGAAAAACATACTAACGGCCTAATTTTTGTTCCTGAAAACAGGTCAAGCAACCAATTTTTATCTTCACCAATGCCCACCAACTACATGGCAACATTAACCAATA
>CAXMOE010000369.1:292-667 GCA_964194835.1 uncultured Flavobacteriaceae bacterium
GCCTTTTGGACTAGTTCTAAGAATTAGTTTGCAACAAGGACAATGTATTCCATCCCACTTTATGAAAACCTCACATCTTGAACACCGTTTATTGCCTAATGCATAATGGCTGCTGAAAGAGTTTGATTTTGTAGCTTTGTATCTGGCACATATCCCTCTACAAGTCATGTGATGTATTTGAAAAGAGGTATTATTAATGAATTGAAATCCCAACAAATTTGGCATAGTTGATAAATATTTCACCATCTATCCTAACATTCTAACTTGTAATTTTTTTTCTAGTGGCAATATAATTACACTTAAAATCAAACTACTCTATACAATAGTAAAGAGATGTCTGACAAAAAGTTAACAGATGAAGATTTCAAAGAAACT
>CAXMOE010000370.1:0-267 GCA_964194835.1 uncultured Flavobacteriaceae bacterium
TCTTTGATACTTCAAATTGTACTCATTTAATATCAAAAATCACAATTTCACGCGTAGTCAACTTTCACTCAACAATTTTTGGCATGTGGGACATTTTCATAAATTACTTTCAAGGTTTTGAAATTATTTTTTGGGAAGGATGAGAATTGAAATTTTTAATTCTTAGTATGTTGTGAATATATTATGTCAGACAAACCATCTGCAGCTTGGTACTTGGCTCCAATTTTTTTGGGAATTATTGGAAGTGCAATAATGTGGTACGTACTA
>CAXMOE010000370.1:330-656 GCA_964194835.1 uncultured Flavobacteriaceae bacterium
GAATTATTCTAACAATAATACCATTCTTAATGATGATTCCAATATTGCTATTGATTCCCATGACATCCACAGGTGGTTTTGACCAACAACCTACACAAGATCGTATGGAAGTGATTCCCGAACCAACATCTTCCTACATGGAAAAGGTATTTCCTACTCTTGATGATTTTAAAAACACAATATCAGAGTCTGTTAACATTGATACGATATTTTTCAAATTTGGAGAACCACATCAAGATATTGGAAGTGGAATTCACATCTATGTCTATGAACTAAATGATTCAACTGAAATTTGGATTGGATATTCGGATCATATCTTGTATGTG
>CAXMOE010000371.1:0-329 GCA_964194835.1 uncultured Flavobacteriaceae bacterium
ACAATTTTAGGCGATAGAAATGGAAGAAAAATGTCAAAATTGCGGAGAACTACTCGAAGATTCTCTAATCACTTATTGTTCTAGCAAGTGCCAATATGAAAACTATCTAAAATCTCAAACTGGTCATATTTGTCGATAGCGACAGATAGATTCAATTTAATCTAAACATCTTTTTTTCAATTCTCATCCTTCCCAAAAAATAATTTCAAATTTGAAAGATTCCATCATTCTTAGATAGTACAAGCTACTGTACAAAATGTTAGTAGTTTAGGGCTTTTGATGAGCGTGTCATTTGACTAAATACACTTTGTAATTCAAGGGTTATTTGA
>CAXMOE010000371.1:412-655 GCA_964194835.1 uncultured Flavobacteriaceae bacterium
TATAATTTCTAGTTTTATTGAATTTCCCTTACTATCCCATGCAAAGATATCCTCATCACCATAAGGAAATTGAACAATTAAGGAGACTAGTCCAAAGAAATTGTGAAGATCAGTCAAAGAAGGCTCAGCTGACCCGCTTGGATGAGAGTGAACAATCCCCAAATAACTCATATCAAATGGCAAAAAAGAATGTGGAAAACCAGCAAATGTGGGTCCAGTATGACTAAATGGAGGGATTACAAG
>CAXMOE010000372.1:0-654 GCA_964194835.1 uncultured Flavobacteriaceae bacterium
ATCTACAGGCTAATCTTCATCATAATTAAAATCAAAGATTATTACTAGATGAAGAATTTTTTATTGTCATGGCCCTCGTAGTACAGTGGCTAGTATAGGGGATTGTGGATCCCCGGACAGGGGTTCGATTCCCCTCGAGGGCCTTTTCTTTTAGTTTTTTTGAAATTATTTTTTGGGAAGGATGAGAAAAAAGGTGATAAACCGCAAACCTATATGGTTGCCCATCACCCATACCAAATTCTGTAAGAAACAAAGTTGTATTTTGGTTTAATCAAGTGGGGTTGGGCCACCAAGGTTTCCAATTGCTACTCCATATGGATCCACTCCAACTGGAACATCGATTATAGTCCATGCGTCTCCACTCCTTACACCATTTCCTAGCAGAATAGAAACTTGATAGAGCAGGTCTTCATCATCGTCTCCGCTGTTGGTCACCACAATGTCCTGGAATCCATCATTGTTTAAGTCTCCAATTGCTACTCCTGTTGGACTTTTTCCTACCTCAGGAGTTACAGCAATAAGTTGAGAGTCCTGCGCTCCATAATAGATCCAAACCCTGGTGACACCTTGAGTCGCCACTACAAAGTCCCCGAATCCATCATTGTCTAGATCTCCAAATGCTACTCCTCTTGGACCTGATTCAAGGTCCTTATC
>CAXMOE010000373.1:0-275 GCA_964194835.1 uncultured Flavobacteriaceae bacterium
CTTTGGGGAATTGGATGTATTATTTATACAATATCAACAGGTATTGGTACTTGGGGTTTGAACAAAACTGTTGGTTGGGCTTGGGATATTACTAACTTTGTTTGGTGGGTTGGTATTGGTCATGCAGGAACACTTATTTCGGCAGTACTTTTATTATTCCGTCAAAAATGGAGAATGGGAATTAACCGTTCTGCTGAAGCAATGACAATTTTCTCTGTAATTCAAGCAGGTTTATTTCCAATCATTCATATGGGAAGACCATGGTTAGGATATTG
>CAXMOE010000373.1:400-649 GCA_964194835.1 uncultured Flavobacteriaceae bacterium
TTAGTATTTTGGGAGACAGGATTATTACCAGATTTTGCAATGATTCGTGATAGAGCAGTGAAGCCATTTCAAAAGAAAATATATTCATTATTAAGTTTTGGATGGTCTGGTCGAGCAAAAGATTGGCAACGTTTTGAAGAAGTATCTTTAGTGCTTGCAGGTTTAGCAACACCTTTAGTGCTTTCGGTGCATACAATTGTTTCGTTCGATTTCGCAACATCGATTGTTCCGGGATGGCATACTACAATT
>CAXMOE010000374.1:0-645 GCA_964194835.1 uncultured Flavobacteriaceae bacterium
ATTTTTGCCCCATAACCAATATTTCTTCACCTACAATTTGTATAAAAAGATGATTGTAGTCATTTAGGGGATTATGATAGAAAATAAACACAAATTTTTTGCTATTGGAATTTTACTAGGTTTTTCAATTCCATTTGTAGAGTACTATTTGGAAATTAATGAAGAAGTAGATAATCCGTTTGAAAAATTTCTATTAATAGGTACAACATTTTGGCATTACATTTTTCTTTATGTTGTTGTGATTAATTCCATTTTTCTCTATATGAAAAAATTAAGAGAAAGAATAAACCCCAATAGTAGAATAATATTCTTTATTTCTGGAATATCATCTGGATTTGCACTAATTTCCATAATTGCCGCAACCATAATTAATTTTGAATTAATCTAAGTTGAATTCAAGTCCGGTAAAGGGTCTCGTTGTTTTAGTTCAAGACTCTTAGAAAAAATTTCAGCAGATTCTAGAGGTGACTTGTCAAGTTGGTTAAAGGTCCCTCTATTTTATTCTCATCCTTCCCAAAAAATAATTTCAAATTTTATGGAAATTCAATTTTAAAGCCTTCACAATAAAAGACATATCGCTCACGAATCTCTTCTTGCTGTGTGTTACTAAATTGGTAAAGCCACATGGCCCCTTGCAAGTACCAC
>CAXMOE010000375.1:0-258 GCA_964194835.1 uncultured Flavobacteriaceae bacterium
TACTTCTGTGGCAGCTGCTGACGTGGTATGCCCTGCTGGTTTTGTTCCAGCAGATGAGAATGAAAGTCCACCTGAATCGCAACGAGCAGATGGTAATGGAAACGGTGACGTGTGTAAAAGAACGGTCTACTCTGATGACATACTGAAACCGGCGATTCGTAGAACCGGATAAAATCCTCTCCTTTTTTTTATTTCCAACAACTCAACTTCCCGTCATTACTTTAGTTATGATCTTAAACAATCTCCAACAAACAAACT
>CAXMOE010000375.1:406-645 GCA_964194835.1 uncultured Flavobacteriaceae bacterium
TATTTACCAAAAACCCAACTCCACATAATCTTGATTATAACGTGGATTAGGGTGAGTTTTAGTGCCTGAAACGGGGGGATACTATTTTTACTCTTTGTCGATAAACTCGTTAACACTTCATAGTACGATTCACATCGAGTTTCATGCATGAAACAACATATCCCATTTTTGAAAAAGCTGAATTTTGGTTTGTTTTAGCCATACAACGTATGCCTAAGGCTCTTATTTTACATGGATTT
>CAXMOE010000376.1:0-642 GCA_964194835.1 uncultured Flavobacteriaceae bacterium
ATCCTGGAATTGGTTGTTCTTTCAGAAAATTCAGATAAAGTAGTGATCACTAATGATCTGGTTAGCCGAAAGATTCAAAAGAATACTGTGTTGTACGACAAGACAGGAGAGCAACATTACGATATCATTTCGGCCTTCATAAAATCCATTCGGGGAAGTGACCCCAACGCTGCCGTTTATTGGTTAGCGCGGATGATCGAAGGGGGTGAAGATGTTAAATTCATAGCTCGCCGATTGGTGATCGCTGCTTCCGAAGATATTGGAATGGCAAACCCAACTGCTCTTGTCTTGGCAAACGCCTCTTTCGATGCTGTTAATTCGATAGGATATCCGGAGGCACGTATTATTTTAAGTCAATGTGCAGTATATCTCGCCACTTCACCAAAGAGCAACGCTTCCTATAAGGCTATTAAAGACGCGCAACAAGTCGTAAGACAAACAGGGGACCTATCAGTTCCGCTTTCAATTAGAAACGCTCCCACGAAGCTAATGAAAGAGTTGGGTTATGGAAAAGACTACGAATATGCCCACGATTATGATGGCAATTTTGTGCCACACGAGTTTCTACCTGAAGAGATCGCTGGTACAAGTTTCTATATTCCCGGTACGAATACAAGAGAACAGAATTTAAAAAAATATCTG
>CAXMOE010000377.1:0-639 GCA_964194835.1 uncultured Flavobacteriaceae bacterium
ATAATCCCAAAACCATTACCCCTCTTCTAACGCCCATTAGTATACTCATATATGCATAAGTTCGTATTAAGTATATCTTTGTAACAAAATTTTTGTTACAATTCTCATCCTTCCCAAAAAATAATTTCAAAATCCATTCATGTTTTTGAATTAAATAAGAATCACCAAATTATGGTTATTCTTTACCAAGAAGCGTTTGCTTTATCATTTTTGCAAATCCAACATCTCCGTTCTCTTTTTTGAGGGAGTAAAATTGTTCAGCATCTTTTCCTGAAAGATAACGCATCGTGTCAGATTCGTCTGTAGCTGCTGCAAAAATAGTTTCAGCAACCATCTCTGGGGTACTTGATTGTCCAGTAGAAAACATTGATTCTATGGTTTCTTGTAATTTTTTTAGTTCCTCATCGTAATCAGTAATTGATGGATTACTTGACAAATCCAAAGAACTTGTTGCAAAATTAGTCTTTACAGCACCTGGTTCGATTATCTTTACACGTATTCCAAACTGCTCCAATTCATAGGCAATTGATTCAGAGAAACCTTCTAGTGCAAATTTGGTACTGTGATACAAGCTAAGAAAGGGCAGTGCTAACAATCCGCCAATAGATGTCAGGTTGATGAATAAACCACCTTTGTTTT
>CAXMOE010000378.1:0-639 GCA_964194835.1 uncultured Flavobacteriaceae bacterium
GAAGACGATTCCGTCTATCAGAAGTATAATAGAGGAGCATTTTAAATTCATCAGTAGATAATAAGGCAGTAGAAACATCTCTATTTTTTTGGGCAATCAAATGGCCCCTAGAATCTAATACACCTACGAATCTTATTTTTGAATGGGATTTTAAAAAATCACTACATAGTTTTTTAAAATTCATTTCACATTAGGCCATTAATACTACTAATTAAGAATTAATTCTCATACTTCCCAAAAAATAATTCAAAGATCAACTATGATTATAAAATTTTTTAGCATTCATGAAATTAAGAAATTTTTGGGTCAGCCTTTTCTCAGTATAAATTGCATCAATGATTCTTTTCCATAATCTATTCCATGCTCTTCAAGAGTATGTTTTCCAAATTCTTCAATAACTTTTGGAACATCTCCTTCTACTTCAAAATCACATTCGAATCCATAATTTTTGCAAGAAAGCTTCACCATAGATGCTATATAGATTACTAAAAAATAAAGATATACCAAGTTTGCAGCAAATTCAAATTCTCATCCTTCCCAAAAAATAATTTTAAAATCAATTAGAACCATTCCTCTAAAGATATACGATCTTCAAGATTTTGTTTTTCTCTTGATCTTTCCTACTTTGAGTTTGGTTGC
>CAXMOE010000379.1:0-306 GCA_964194835.1 uncultured Flavobacteriaceae bacterium
TTGGAATCACCAAAATCTACCCAATCAAACCCCTCAGGATCAAAACTTTTCTCATACAGTGCCGGCTCAGAGCTGTACAATAAGTTCAAACTCTTTATACAATTTGACACCTCCTCATGTACCTGGTATTTCTTTAAGTGCCATTCCAGTTGTTGGTCATGGTTCCACTCCGAAGACTGGGCGAATTCACAGCCCATAAACATTAGCTTGGTGCCTGGATGAGTATACATATAAGAAAAAAGCAGTCGATAATTAGCAAACTTTTGCCACTCATCTCCAGGCATGCGGTCCAGTAAAGAGCCTTTC
>CAXMOE010000379.1:394-638 GCA_964194835.1 uncultured Flavobacteriaceae bacterium
GCAACATAAAATTTTCGATAAATGCGTAAGTCATACTAAATGTTAAATCGTTTTGATGATGTTTTCTAAAAATAGGTTCTTTAGCAAAATACTGCAAAGTATCATGCATCCAACCCATCATCCATTTCATTCCAAATCCCAACCCACCTGTCTCTACTGGCTGGGAGACCCCCGTCCACGCGGTAGATTCCTCCGCTATGGTTTGAATACCTTCAAATGAACCATATGCTTCTGAATTCATTTC
>CAXMOE010000380.1:0-636 GCA_964194835.1 uncultured Flavobacteriaceae bacterium
TCATCGTCAATCATTATAGTAACTCTTTTGCCCATAGTATTATTATGTGAAAGTATTATTTAAGTTGTCACATTTTAATTGTTACAAAAAATTAACCTTGGAATTTTGAAATTATTTTTTGGGAAGGATGAGAATTGAATTATTCGATCTTAGAATCTAATCTAATTTTGTGTCATATTTTGCAAATCCTAATGACATTTCATATTGGAAGTTTTCAAAAAATTCTTGAATTTCTTTACCATTTTTTGTCATTATTTATTAAATCAAATGCCTTAGAACATTAGGTTTGTTCAGCTGAAATACGAAATACTCAGCTTAGAATGAAAGTAGTAGTCTTATCCGAATATGAGTATATAGAGTTATGAAATATGGTTGCTGTAAAAACTGTACATGTGTGTCTAAAAAAATAAGAGACCCAGGATGTACTTGCGGTAATCACGAAATAAGTGATGAAGGAAGTGAGTAATTCATTAACATTTTCGTAAAAGTGTTGATTTGAAATTATTTTTTGGGAAGGATGAGAATTGAAAAAAGAAAAACATCTAAGAAGGTCCATATGATTTACTATATTGAAAAATAAAAATATTAGCAATTGACGATGAACAGGACTTGTTTGAACTCTTAAACGTTTTATTG
>CAXMOE010000381.1:0-246 GCA_964194835.1 uncultured Flavobacteriaceae bacterium
ATTGCATAAAAAATAGTCTTCCCATGAAAATCCTTTTTTTAGAATAAGAAAAAGGTTTTTCAACAAACAAACTCTCCATTATAACGTGGATTAGTCCGTACTTTTTACGCATGAAAAGGGGGGATACTATTTTTACTCTTTGTCGATAAACTCGTTAACACTTCCTAGCAATTTTTTAGTAAGGGATATGAACTATCACTTTAAAACCCGCCCCTGGTATATTTTCATAACGAAAATGAGGGAGAG
>CAXMOE010000381.1:256-624 GCA_964194835.1 uncultured Flavobacteriaceae bacterium
AAGATCCCACGCCAATAGCTATAACAATTATTCCAATAATCCCAAGGAAGGACTTTTTCTTTTTTTCTAATCCCAATATCGTTTTCTACAACAAATTATACTTAAAGATAATTTGAAATTATTTTTTGGGAAGGATGAGAATTGTAACAATTATTCTATTAGACAGATTTTCGAAATAAGGATTAATTCAGGCACGATTTGTATAAAAAAGGCTTAGTTAACAACCATTACAGCGAAGTTTATAGTCGGTAAAACCTGTAGGTTACTCTAGTATATTTTGAACGCGTCCTATTATTCCATTTTCCAATTCAACTTTAATTCCATGAGGATGAAAATTACTCGAAGTGAGAATTCTTTTAACTATACCT
>CAXMOE010000382.1:0-243 GCA_964194835.1 uncultured Flavobacteriaceae bacterium
TAAAAATTTAGATGCTACCGATGGTCTCGCCGCTGCGGTTTGTCATTTTTATAATGCGGAAAGAGTTACTATTGGCAAAAGCTACTCCGGTTGGAGTGCTTTTGTAAAACAGAATGAGGATCGAGTAAAAGAGTAAAAAATGGGGATGCTTTTATTCAGAATTATTTTTGTGTATTTCTTTTACAGAGAGTTAAGAATTACTCATTTCAAAAAAGAAAGGAGTAAATGGTTTTGGCTAATAAT
>CAXMOE010000382.1:387-621 GCA_964194835.1 uncultured Flavobacteriaceae bacterium
TTACTTCTATTATTTGATTAACAGAAAACGTTTAGTAGCAAAAAGAAAATTTCAGCCAAAATTTAATTACAATTTAAACAGAATTTAAAACCATCGCAGGAATCTATATCCATATCCCATTTTGCAAACAGGCATGTTACTATTGCGATTTTCATTTTTCAACATCATTAAAAAAGAAAAATGAACTCATCAAAGCATTGGTAAAAGAATTACAAATGCGCAAAGAAGAACTTC
>CAXMOE010000383.1:0-338 GCA_964194835.1 uncultured Flavobacteriaceae bacterium
ATTTGTTTCGAAAAAATATCGATCAAATGTATTTTTTATTTTGTTACAAAATCTTTTTTGATCGACTTTGTAAAATTTAAAAAATCTATTGTAATAATTATTTTGTTATATACTTCAAAAAGTTTTATTTAATTTCTAAATAATTTTTGAAAACAATTTTTAAATCTTTTACTTTAATTTCTCATCCTTCCCAAAAAATAATTTCAAATCATATCCAAATTTTAAAATTATTTTCTACGATCAATTGTATTTTTTATTTTGTTACAATTTGGATCAAAGTACTTTACAGCCAAAGATAACTTAGTATGGTCTGTCTCGTAATTCATGACAATCACACA
>CAXMOE010000383.1:357-618 GCA_964194835.1 uncultured Flavobacteriaceae bacterium
TTTGCAATCAGAGCATATTTTTTTATTCCAATAAGGTGCAGTGTTCATAATTTCTTTAATCTTCAAACAGAATTAAGGCTTTAGAATATTGAAATAATAAATTTCAAAAAACCAAAATGACTTAAAAGAATGCATTTGAAAAAAAGCAATTTCCATCTAGATTTTGATTGATTTTGAGAGTTTATGATATTGATTTTTGGCATTAATAACGGAGAATTATGAATTATCAAAATCAGAGACTGAGCCATATTTTCAATCCTT
>CAXMOE010000384.1:0-608 GCA_964194835.1 uncultured Flavobacteriaceae bacterium
AATGAAATACTGTTTGACAAAGTAATCCTAGTCTTAATGTGTGGTGTATCTACGCAAATATTTGCTGTAAAATAATTTCAAACTAGCAGAGGTGTAGCCAATTGTATTCATTTGTACTCATCCTTCCCAAAAAATAATTTCAAAATCCAGTAAGTGGAAGTAAACTATGTGAGCAGTAAGTTACTAAGTGGATAGTTAGTATCCAATCTACCAGGTCTAATTTAATTACCCCTTATATGCATGCGTTTTTGAAACTACTTCTCAGAAATGGCAAAATCTAGGAATTGCAGAACAAATTGAGCAACAAGTGTCCGATAATAATGAAACTAGTCCAACAATTAGTGCTGAATTCCCATTTGAATCACATTATGTAGAAGTACTAGGATCAAATATGCATTACATAGATGAAGGAGAAGGGGACCCTATTCTTTTCATTCATGGTAATCCAACTTCTTCCTATCTCTGGAGAAACATAATTCCATATGTTTCTGATGATGGTCGTGTTATTGCAGTTGATTTGATTGGAATGGGAAAATCTGATAAACCAGATATTGATTATCGTTTTGTAGATCATGCAAAATATCTTGAAGGATTTATCGAAGAACTTG
>CAXMOE010000385.1:0-607 GCA_964194835.1 uncultured Flavobacteriaceae bacterium
TGACTTTGGTAAGTTAGCGAATTTTAAATGATTAGTTTTATCGTTAACCGTTAATCTAACGGTTGTTTTCACGTGGTTTTAAACACAAAACTAGTATTTACTTCTTGATCAAAGTGTTAACGAGTTTATCGACAAAGAGTAAAAAGACAGTCCCCCTCATTTGTTCCTAAAAACCTGCGTCTGACTTTAGTAAAACCAAAGTATGATTTGGTTGGTAAAACGAGTGTTGGGATTAGAAAAAAAGAAAAAGTCCACTCTTGGGATTATTGGAATAATTGTTTTAGTTATTGGCGTGGGATCTTTCTATTTCTTTGAAGAATCAGTGGGTAGAGAACCCATTAAAATCGGAGTAACTTTGTCAGAAACCGGACCATCCACTGGATTAGACACAGAAGTAAGAGATGGAATGCTAATGGCTGTTGACGAGATTAATTCTTTTGATGGGATAAATGGAAGACCCATTGAACTGATTTTTGTAGATAATGAATCTAATCCAGAAAAAGCAAAAAAAGATTTTCTTGAAATAGAAGAAGCTCATGCACCATTGATGTATATTTCTGCAACAAGTGCTATTTCTGCTGCAGTTTCTCCATTAGCTGAAGAACAT
>CAXMOE010000386.1:0-254 GCA_964194835.1 uncultured Flavobacteriaceae bacterium
TTAGAGATGGTTTGCATCCCAATGCAAAAGGATATGAAAAATTAGGGCCTGCAATACACAAATATTTAATACGAAAATTGGAGAAATTGAAATCGCCTCAATAAGCATTGAGAAATCAAATAAATATTATCTTGTTTCAATAGTTTTTAAATACAAAAAAGCCTTCAAAATCATATGATTAAGAAGGCTTTTTGTACTCAAGGCGGGTTCCGATAGTTATCGGAATGAACCCTTAAGAATATTTCAGTATTAAT
>CAXMOE010000386.1:363-607 GCA_964194835.1 uncultured Flavobacteriaceae bacterium
AGCTAAAAACTAGAAGATGCGATTGGGTTCTGTCGCATCTGTTAAAAGTAAATATAAAGGTTTAGTTTAATTGATTCTTTAAGAAGCTAATGATATAAACGATTTGTAGGTTGAATTTTTAGGATTCAACAGTTGGTTTTTCATTATCATTCTAACCACTTCTATTCCTGATATGGTTCTCTTTGCAGATTCAAATTCTTTAAATCCTAGAACTAGCATTATACGCCACTTTATCATTCGATGA
>CAXMOE010000387.1:0-269 GCA_964194835.1 uncultured Flavobacteriaceae bacterium
AGCAGGCAGTATTTGGTCATACACATTTGAGAAATCTGGGGAATTTGACTACCTTTGCACATTGCATCCTTGGATGCAAGGTACAGTTAGCGTAAACTAAAATTCCTAATTATTTGAAATTATTTTTTGGGAAGGATGAAACAAAAATAAAAAAAGATCGCAAGTAGCAATATGTAGTAATTCTTTAAATCCATTGAACCAATTGACATCATTGGTAGGAACATATCGAATACTCGATAAACAATCACGGCAAAAGAAGATTATCAAAG
>CAXMOE010000387.1:337-604 GCA_964194835.1 uncultured Flavobacteriaceae bacterium
TTTATTTTAAACATTCTACTGTGATATATTCAGGTATGATATTTGGTATAATGGTAGGTATTGTTTTATTATATATTAGTGAAAAGGTACCAAAGAAAATTTTACGTAAATAACCAGCAAGTTAGTTTGAAATTATTTTTTGGGAGGGATGAACACTAGTGTGTCTTATTGATAATAGCTGCAACTTTAAGATTTTTACAATTTTTATTTTTTACCCAAAAACCCTTTAATGTATTAAAGGGGATTTGCCATAAAATTCACAGAATT
>CAXMOE010000388.1:0-602 GCA_964194835.1 uncultured Flavobacteriaceae bacterium
AGCAAAACACGAATTCATGCTGGCCGTGCAGGCGCATGTTGAAGACGGTCGACATGCGCGCAGTTTCGAGGTGAGTAATCAGCAACGCCCCTGGTTGAAAGAGTTGCACCTGATTACAGCCAAGCCGGTGCTATATATTGCCAATGTGTCTGAGGATGGCTTCAGCAATAATCCCCACCTGGACGTAGTAACCGAATACGCCGTCGGTGAGAAGGCCGAGGTTGTCGCCGTTTGTGCTGCAATCGAAGCTGACATTGCCGAGCTTGATGCCGAAGAAGCGAAAGAATTCCTGGCCGAGATGGGCCTCGAGGAACCAGGCCTGAACCGGGTGATTCACGCCGGTTATGAATTACTGCACTTGCAGACTTATTTTACCGCCGGACCACAGGAAGCACGTGCCTGGACTATCCGTGCCGGCGATACTGCGCCACGGGCCGCAGGTAAGATTCATACCGATTTTGAAAAAGGATTTATCCGCGCTGAAGTGGTCGGATTTGACGACTTCATCGCCGGTAATGGCGAGCAGGGAGCAAAGGATGCCGGGCGTTGGCGTCTCGAAGGCAAGGACTACATCATGCACGAGGGCGATATCGTACATTTCC
>CAXMOE010000389.1:0-287 GCA_964194835.1 uncultured Flavobacteriaceae bacterium
AATGGGTAAAAAACAATGCTTGTTGGTGGTCTGACGGCTCAATTTCAGATCGTGACTTTGCATTGGGACTAGAATATTTAGTAAAGCAAGGAATCATTGGAGTATAGAATTTTTTTTAATTTGAAATTATTTTTTGGGAAGGCTTTAATCTGCTAAAGATCCTTTAAGTCAAACCATGAAGTAACTGTAGCATGAAATCTCCTTACCTTGATTTGGTAGAAAAGACTCTAAAAATAAGTCCTAAAATTCAATTTGCCACAGTTTGTAACATGCTTGGTGTGGTAAAA
>CAXMOE010000389.1:321-596 GCA_964194835.1 uncultured Flavobacteriaceae bacterium
CCAAAAACGCAGATCATAACAAAATCATTACCAAAGCAACCAAACTCAAAGTAGGAAAGATAAGATAAAAACAAAATCTTGAAGATCGTAAATCTTTAGGGGAATGGTTCTAATTGATTTGAAATTATTTTTTGGGAAGGATAAAAATTGAATCTGTATCTGAATCATAAGAACCTACCAAGACCCATTTGGAATCTTCTATTCCCCATATTTCATAATTACTATTGTCAAGATCCCCTGCATCATTTAGTCTAGTTGAACCAATTACTCCCATA
>CAXMOE010000390.1:0-236 GCA_964194835.1 uncultured Flavobacteriaceae bacterium
TTAGGTCTATTTAACTTATAATAAAATAAGGTTGCCCTAATTTCATTTTATCTTAATACAATGCCAGTTTAAAATCACCCAAATTCATAGCCTAGTATAGAACTTAAATGAGATTAAATTTGAAATTATTTTTTGGGAAGGATGAGAATAGAAAAAACCAAAAGATTAACTACTCAAAAATTTCAGGAATCTTCTAAAATAATTCAATCAACATATTTATCAACACTCTAAGGTGA
>CAXMOE010000390.1:309-589 GCA_964194835.1 uncultured Flavobacteriaceae bacterium
TCCCCCAATTCTGCCTTTTCACAAATAAGGGACAATCATGAGAAATACTTTGTTCAGTCGATTGGGTTGTTAATTTTTTCTTCCGTTCTTGGAATTCTTATTGTCCTACCTTTTGTCACGATGCCACTTGATGATGCATATTTTGAAAATATCGATAACACTGGGAATATGAATAGCATTCCATCTGGGGAGACAGATGTAATTTGGTCTGTTGGTCTTAGCATACTAAATGGATTCATCTCTGCTGTGTTGTTTTACTTTATAGGGAAAAAACTTGGTG
>CAXMOE010000391.1:0-583 GCA_964194835.1 uncultured Flavobacteriaceae bacterium
AAGACTTTAATTGCATTATATGGCAAAGATTAATTCTGGAAGATCAGGTCCTGCTCAATACTGGTGGTATTTCATGCCTGATTCTTTCCAGAGTAAACATTCTATTTTAATTTGAAATTATTTTTTGGGAAGGATGAGAATCAAAAAATTACTCAAAATTAAATATTACTCCATGCAGTGCTACTTTGAGGTCACGATTTATAATATCAGTATAGCTAATCACAGGAAAACCGTATGCGTTGCCACAGTACAATAAATTGAGAAAACCATTAGTTGATGAACCAGTATAGCTAATCACAGGAAAACCGTTTGCACCTATTGCAATTGATGTGTTTGTGCCATCACTACTTGTAGTGGTGAGTTGAGTAATTATATTGCCAGAAGTGCAAGATACGTTGCCGCAGTGTAACACTCTGAGGTCTGAATTTGTGAAATCGTAATAGCTAATCACCGGAAGATCGTCTGCACCTATTGCAATTGATGTGTATGTGCCTACACTCCCTGAATTGTCAAATGTGCTTGCATTATTACCAGAAGTGCAAGATACGTTGCCGCAGTGTAATACTCTGAGGGCAGTATCTGT
>CAXMOE010000392.1:0-576 GCA_964194835.1 uncultured Flavobacteriaceae bacterium
ACTGCATTAAATCTGACTGTTCCGTTTTTGTTGGTAGTCCCGTAGATGGGCCCCCACGTTGCACGTTTACCAATACTAACGGCATTTCAATAATCATTGCCAAACCTAAAGCTTCACCTTTTAAAGCCAAACCCGGGCCAGAAGTTGTTGTAATACCCAAATTTCCTGCAAAGGAAGCTCCAATTGCTGAGGTGATTCCGGCAATTTCATCTTCTGCTTGAAGCGTTTTTACGCCAAAATGTTTGTGCTTTACCAATTCATGTAGAATATCCGAAGCGGGTGTGATTGGGTAAGAGCCCAAAAATAAATCCAATCCCGATTTTTCAGAAGCTGCCAGAAATCCCCATGCCGTAGCTGTATTCCCCATGATGATCCTATAGGTTCCAGGCGACATTTTTGCTGGAGAAATGGTATATGAATTCGGAATGAGCTCTAAAGTTTCCGCAAAATAAAAACCGGTATTTAATACTTTGGTATTTGCTTCTATCAGTAGCGGCTTGCTTTGGAACTTTTTCTTAAAGAATTTAATGGTATAATCTGGAGATCGATCGTACATCCAGTATACCATTCCCAAGG
>CAXMOE010000393.1:0-266 GCA_964194835.1 uncultured Flavobacteriaceae bacterium
TTGAACTAAAATGTTTAGCACTCGGGGAAATCCCAGGTTATCTCTTTAAGGATAAAGACAACCAATATGTTTCTGTTGAAAAAGCCACGGAGATTATGAGGATGGTAGAAAAAAGAGGTGAAGAGATACATCAAATGGCTAGGTCATTTCGAGAAAAGTATGAGTTTTCTAGAGAATAATTATTTTCTAGATACTTTCAAGGACTTTCTGTATCAATATCAAATACTAAAAGAATCATTGTTTTTTTGAAATTATTTTTTGGGAAG
>CAXMOE010000393.1:318-572 GCA_964194835.1 uncultured Flavobacteriaceae bacterium
TGATGGCAATTTCAACATCCGTTGGATATTGTCTAATTCAATTAAATCCCATATGAGTCTAAGTTTTTTTCAAACTCTCAACTTTACTATTCAGCAAGTATTGCAGATTTTCAAGGGAAAATAGGACTAAAAATATTTTTTGGGAAGGATAGGAATGGAAAATTCTACTTGGTTTTTTAGAAATTTATCAAACACCATTTGGAATAGAACCAGTTTATCAAATACTCTCTTGTTTTGAGAAAAATGAAAAGCAA
>CAXMOE010000394.1:0-569 GCA_964194835.1 uncultured Flavobacteriaceae bacterium
AGTTTGTGTCACTTCCTGGTTTAATGTCCACCAACCCGGTTATGGTGTCACCTGCATACGAAGGTGCTACTGTTGCACCTATCATTATTGCTGCTAGAACTGGTATTGCCATAAAGGCAAGTTTTTTGTTAATCATTGGGTTTGGGATCATTTAGATCACTATAAGCTTGCTGTCTTTTTTAAAATGATACAAAATTAATTTGAAATTATTTTTTGGGAAGGATTACCTCCGACTGTTTTTCTTTTTAATTATCTAACATGTCCGATTTTTGTCTCATTTTTTTTAAATTTTGTTTAAAATCTAATCTAAATTGGCGTGATTTGGCATATTTTTTCATTGCGGACTCAAATTTTGAAATTTCTGGTTTGGTGAGATTTCTAATATTTTGAAATGAATTCCACAACACTATCATGTCGTGTTTTAGCATTTTTAGTTCCTCAATTTTTTTCTGCTGGTCATGAAGTATAGATTCAATTGCCTTCTCTATTGTTAAAGCCGAAAATATCGTTGGCCTTTTAATGGAGGGTGTAATGATTCCTTTGGCCACAAGGTTTGATAGCAAATGATA
>CAXMOE010000395.1:0-231 GCA_964194835.1 uncultured Flavobacteriaceae bacterium
ACATGTTATCCATCTTGTAAGTAAAGTTACGGGTAAAAAACATAAAGATGTTTCGACCATGCAAGTTGTGGCGGATACTTTTCCGGCAGGGACTTTAAGCGGCGCTCCAAAACATAAGGCCATGCAACTTATAGAAAAATATGAAAAAACGAGCCGTGGTTTTTATGGAGGAGCTATTGGCTTTATGGATTTTCAAGGCAATTTTAATCATGCCATTATGATAAGGACATT
>CAXMOE010000395.1:278-569 GCA_964194835.1 uncultured Flavobacteriaceae bacterium
CTCGTTCATTACCTGGAAGACCTGGGTTGCGATGTTACCGTAAAACGTAACGATAAACTCACTCTAAAAGATATTGAGCCTTTCGATAAAATTGTGTTATCTCCTGGCCCGGGTATTCCCGATGAGGCCGGATTACTCAAGGAAATAATTGCAACTTATGCTTCAAGTAAGAGCATTCTGGGTGTTTGCCTTGGGCAACAGGCCATTGGAGAAGTATTTGGTGGAACTATCATAAACCTGGATGAAGTGTATCACGGCGTAGCTACCAGCGTAAACATAATTGCAGATGAT
>CAXMOE010000396.1:0-566 GCA_964194835.1 uncultured Flavobacteriaceae bacterium
GGCAGCACCAATACTGGGTGGAATCATTGCAGGAGTCTTGATGAATTACATCTATGTTAAACCGGCAGAAAAAGAAGCATAATTTTCTTTTTTTATCTTTTTCAATTCTCATCCTTCCCAAAAAATAATTTCAAAATTTATTTTTTTCAGTTTAAAATAGAAACATTCAGATTACCACCTTTTGGACCCTGTGATGTTGGGCGACTGGGGAAAAATTCTTACTAAAACACCAATTCTTGTATTGTGAAACTCTACTAATTGGTACCGATAATCCCAATGGTGATGATGGCATTAGGTTTGATGATGGAAGTGAAGTTTTATTTTGGGACGAATCTGAAAATAATTTTCGAGTGACTGACGATTTAGTTACTGATGGAGATCTTAAAACAGTAGGTGACCTGCGTGTAGGAAAAGATGATGGGGCTGATGATGACAACATTTTCTTTGATATAGGTACTGATGAATCTTTAACATGGAAAAATGATGCTGATAGATTTGAATTTTCAAATGACCTTTTTGTAAATGGAGAAGTGCTTTGTCCAACCTGTACTCTAGGATTTTATCAT
>CAXMOE010000397.1:0-560 GCA_964194835.1 uncultured Flavobacteriaceae bacterium
GAGTATAGTAAAGTAAGATTAAATGACAATCATGTTTGTTCCCATCAGACCATCTAGAAGAAATGAAGATTTGGATGAATCTGAAGAGACAGAAGAAAAATAAAAACTAAATCCAATTCTTATCCTTTCCAAAAAATAATTTCAAAGTTTAACGTAGTGAATCTACCAAGACTCGAACCTATCAAAAATAAAGTTGTAGTTATTATACTCATTTTTTCTAATTAGGATATTGTACGAATTTTCAAACAATACTATAATGATTGGGGTTAAGGATGATTTTGGTAATTTGATATTCATGAAAAATGAAGCAAAAATATGTGATTGTGTGGGGGCATAATTCTGTAAATAAAATTTGAAATGAATTTGTACAAAGGAATCTGTGTAAGGTTCAACTCTCATCCTTCCCAAAAAATAATTTCAACGTAAATTAATATTACGAACAGATTACTTCCTGCTATCGTGGTAATAGGAATTAAAAAGAGAACTAGAAAACATTCGTATCAAAAAAGCTGAAGAACGGGGTGGATTTGATAAAAATTTGTATTGGATTGATACAAATA
>CAXMOE010000398.1:0-560 GCA_964194835.1 uncultured Flavobacteriaceae bacterium
ATGCCCGATGAAAATTTACCGGTCATGATGTCATCCATATGTTTGTAATAAAGAGGCCGCATGATCTCTTTCATTTCGGCCGCCAGATCAAATGCCTTGATCTTGGCCGGATTGGACAAACGGTCCATCATGTTGGTTACGCCACCATGTTTCATCGCTTCCGTGATTGTTTCCCAACCGTATTGAACCAGCTTTGCCGCATATCCAGGCTCGACTCCCTTCTCAATCATCTTGTCGAAACAAAGCAGGGACCCGGTCTGCAACATGCCGCACAGAATCGTTTGTTCGCCCATCAGGTCTGATTTGACCTCAGCGATAAAAGAGGACAGTAAAACGCCCGCTTTATGCGCACCTGTGCCGGCAGCATAGGCCTTTGCAATCGCCAGACCTTCACCCAGGGGATCGTTGTCCTCATGAATCGCGATCAGTGTTGGAACTCCAAACCCTCTTTTATATTCTTCACGAACCTCTGTTCCCGGGCATTTGGGCGCAACCATAATGACGGTAATGTCATCACGGATTTGCATACCCTCTTCCACAATATTGAACCCATGAGAATA
>CAXMOE010000399.1:0-556 GCA_964194835.1 uncultured Flavobacteriaceae bacterium
ATTTATATCATTTTTTGACTGATGCCATAATTATATTATTGTATGATGATGATTCTTGAAAAAATATTTATTTTTTTATTCTCATCCTTCCAAAAAAATAATTTGATTGGTATTTTTACGTAAAAACTGTTAACTTTTCCAGTATAAGAGATAGTTATCCTCTGGGAAGTTAGTATGGCACAAACTAAAGCACAAAGAAGTGCAGCTGCAAAAAAGGCAGCAAGAACTAGAAAACGAAATGCAAAGATAAAGGCAGTAAAAGCTGCTGCTACAAGAAAAAGAAGAGCGGCAACCAAAAGACTATCCTCTCTGACTAGAAAAATATCTAGTGCAAGAAGAACGGCTAAACGTAAAACTGTAAGACGTATAACTGCCAAAAGACGCAGTATAAAATCAAAAGGAAAAAGACGATAAATGAACTTTTATCTCTTTCAAGAATTTTTGGGTAGCCAGAATCAAGAAAGAGATTAGACCGAATAATTCCCTTTTTCCTTTTTTTTCTCATCCTTCCCAAAAAATAATTTCAAAATTTGAAGTGTTAACGAGTTTATCGACA
>CAXMOE010000400.1:0-555 GCA_964194835.1 uncultured Flavobacteriaceae bacterium
TGATGATACTGGACAAAAAGAAAAACCTAAACACCTTATTCAATCTCGGCGCAACAATAAAGGATATTCGTAGAGTTTTTCTTTTACAGGGAAGCTTAATGACTGTTTTAGGCGGTGTTTTTGGGCTGCTTTTAGGATATATTATAATATGGCTTCAAAAAACCTTTTCCTTGGTTATGATAACGCCTTCACTTCCTTATCCGGTATCTGTTAAGACAATAAACTTTTTAATTGTGCTTATAACAATAACTGTTTTGGGGTTAATTGCTTCAAAAGTAGCTTCAGGAAGAATTACTAAAAGATTAGTTTCAGAAATTTAGACAAATTGATGGTCGGGGAATTTATGTAAGACCTCATCGAATGCTGCGAAAACATCTTTGGCGTCGTCGCTGGTCACCATTTTCATTCTATGTTCTTTAAAATGCGGTATGCCCCTAAAATAGTTGGTATAATGTCTCCGGGTTTCAAAAACACCAAGCTTTTCTCCCTTCCAATCTATGGCCATTTGTAAATGACGACGAGCGGCATCCACCCTTTCAGTAATTGTTATCGGAG
>CAXMOE010000401.1:0-550 GCA_964194835.1 uncultured Flavobacteriaceae bacterium
ACTAAAAGCAAACCCAAATTCTTATAAAAATGCCTTTGAAAAATTAGAAAAATAAACTCACGTTATAACGTGGATTAGAGCAGGTTTTTACGAGTAAATCGGGGGGATACTATTTTTACTCTTTGTCGATAAACTCGTTAACACTTTGTTTAGTCATTAAGCCAAATCTAATTATTTTTTTAATTAATCAACATTTTTTGTGAAACAACAGAATTTAAGCAGTAGATAGGATTTGAAATTATTTTTTGGGAAGGATGAGAATTTTAATTATTTGAGTTTTTTCCAAAAAGATTCGAGTTAAATGATGATATCAAGTAAAATTAGATCTATTGCCTTTTATTGATAGAGTAAAAAGGAAAAGAGAAGGAATAAGATATGAAGTACATGTGCAAAAGCTGTAAAAAGAAATGTGATGATATTACAAAACATTTGATGACAGTACACAAATTTTCAAAAGCAATTATAGAATCCCAACTAAAAGCAAACCCAAATTCTTATAAAAATGCCTTTGAAAAATTAGAAAAATAAACTCACGTTATAACGTGGATTA
>CAXMOE010000402.1:0-545 GCA_964194835.1 uncultured Flavobacteriaceae bacterium
AAAAATAATTTCAACAATTATTCATCTGAATCTTGATCCTCTACCTTTTCAAAAGCCATATCAGCTCTCTGACATGATTCACATTTTTCAATTAGACCAAATTCATTCCTATACTCACCTTTTCCATCACATCTAAGACAAGTCAATATGTTCTAATTTGCTTAGGTGAGCATTAAGGTTTCATGTCTCAAATTCTTCCCAAAAAATAATTTCAAATAGATTGAGGGGAAATATTCTTGAATTTTTTCCAAGTAAAGATCGATGTTTAAATCTAGCCTTATTTACAGTAAATTGACCAAGATACTTTAAAAGCTCAGTTTGACTAAAATCCTTCCTATCACCCATTTGTTTTCTAGGCCAAACTAAGAATTAAGAATTTTCATTTCTCATCCTTCCCAAAAAATAATTTCAAAAAAATTTTACGTGAATAAATTTTTCTTGGTTTGGTTTCCTTAATTATCTCAGAACGGCTTATCGATAAAAAAAACCACGCACATCATTTTCGAGAGCCTGATGAGTCTCCAAAATATTGTCCACCACTTTAT
>CAXMOE010000403.1:0-545 GCA_964194835.1 uncultured Flavobacteriaceae bacterium
AGATCAATTGGATTTCAAGTCAGATAAGAGAAACCAAAATCCAACTTAATCGACAATACAAAGAGCTTGAAGATGCTCTAAAAGAACAAGAAAAACTTAGAAAAAATAAAAAGAAATTTTGAAATTATTTTTTGGGAAGGATGAGTTGAAAATTACGTTCATATGTTCAATATTTGCGATCAAGTTTAAGTAACATTTTAAATGTTACATTTTAGGGTGGTAGAATGTCAGAGTTAGCAAAAGATAGGGACCATGGAAAATTTTTGGGCCAAATCCTGAAACTTGACCAAAACATAAGATGTGCTGCAATCTATGATGGAAAGTATCACGCAAAGTCGCAAGACGGAGTTAGGGAGGTCTTTAAGGAACAAGAATTTAAATCGTCATTTTCTGAAGCTCAAGATAGATGGTCTTTTCCTGAACAAATGAGTATTAAAATTGGTGAGCCAAGGTTTACAGCGACTCAGCATGGTGAAGAAAATCGAATAACGTTTCCTATTGGTAATGTGGGGCTTGTTTTGGTTATTACCGAACTTCATATCGAC
>CAXMOE010000404.1:0-539 GCA_964194835.1 uncultured Flavobacteriaceae bacterium
TGCAAACTTTCCGTTTTGTACCATCGAACCCAACATAGGCGTTGTTAATGTTCCGGACTCCAGGCTTGAGAAATTAGAAGCCCTGGTGAAGCCGGAACGTGTTTTACCGGCTACCGTTGAAATTGTGGATATTGCCGGTTTGGTAAAAGGTGCGAGCAAAGGGGAGGGCCTGGGAAACCAGTTTTTAGGAAATATAAGGGAGACCGATGCTATTTTACATGTGATACGCTGTTTTGAGTCTTGTTAAAGATTATAGGCAAACTGGAAGAAGGAATTTCGGTAAGAGCAATGGAATTTGGTGAAGAGGACTATCTGGCAAACGTGAAGCCTTTACAATTTATTACAGATAAACCCGTATTATATATATGTAATGTTGACGAAAATGCAGCGGTATCGGGAAATGCGTATGTAGAACAGATAAAAGAAAATGTAAAAGACGAAAGTGCCGAGGTCCTGGTGCTTGCCGTTGGGACTGAAGCCGATATTAATGAGCTTGATGATTATGAAGAGCGGCAAATGTTCCTTGAAGATATGGGGCT
>CAXMOE010000405.1:0-534 GCA_964194835.1 uncultured Flavobacteriaceae bacterium
TTTTAGGAATGACCTTAATGTCTATAATCTTTACATTGGTAATAATAATTGCTTATACAAGTGCCATTTATCAATTAATAAAACAACGCAAGATCTCGCAAATAAAGACGGATTTTATTAATAATATGACCCATGAGTTTAAAACACCAATTGCAACTATAAATTTAGCTTTGGATGCAATTAAAAATCCTAAAGTTATTAACGAGGAAGATAAGGTAAAGCGTTATCTTAATATCTAAACTTGAAAAAAAGGAACTTAATATTAGTAAGGATAGAGTTAAGTTACACGACTTAATTTTAGATGCGATTACCCATATTGAGCTTATTGTTGAAGATAAGAAAGGTTATATTAAAACTGATTTTAATGCTGTAAAATCTTCGGTGTTGGCCAATGAATCGCACTTTACTAACGTTATAGTAAATATATTGGACAATGGGGTAAAATATTCGGAAGAAGAACCGAAAATTAATATTTATACAGAGAATGTTGGTAACAGCATTATTTTAAAAGTGATGGACCAAGGTAACGGAATG
>CAXMOE010000406.1:0-534 GCA_964194835.1 uncultured Flavobacteriaceae bacterium
AACTGAACACGTTTTTGAACACGATTCTACAAAAACATAGCGCGAAAGCCCAGTGTTTACGGTGGTAAATAAATGAGGGACGGGCTCATAACCCGAAGGTCGCTGGTTCGAGTCCAGCTCCCGCTACAAAATTTAAGTAATTCAAAAACAATGGCTTAGTTTTCTCTAAACCGTTTTTTTATGTCTACTTTAAATGGATTAATTACCATTGAATGCGAAAATGAATACGAAAGTGCATACGATTTGTCAATAAGTATAAGACCAAGGAAGAAAGATTGTCAGTTTTGGTAACCTATAAAAAATACTACTTAAACTATTAAAACAAGGGTACAATCCATATACAGATAACACCTAATTGTATCAACAGATAAATTCTAAAGAAAATTCAAAGGACACACAAGTTTGAGGCAACGAGAAAAGCAATAATATAATTGCAGTTCCAGAAGAACCAATAATGACTTTAAAGGAAGCCTTTGATTTTGGTTTGAAGTTAAAAGAGAAACCTCTCAATTCAACAACAAAAAGAGGTTATGA
>CAXMOE010000407.1:0-531 GCA_964194835.1 uncultured Flavobacteriaceae bacterium
CTCCGCCTAAATGGGGTGTTAACGAGTTTATCGACAAAGAGTAAAAAGAGAATGCCCCATCGACGGCTGAGTTTTGCGTTATAACTAAAGAGATAACGTGAGTTTGTTTGTTGGATGATAATTTATTAAGATTAAATGATATTAGGACAACCTTATTTTCTTACAAGTTAAATAGACCAAAAAAATTACGTTGGCATTGAGCACATTAGAAAAATCACCTAAAGGATTACGCATTGCCCAGATAATACTTGGTGCTATTGCAATTGCTTTGTCTGGCGCAGTTTTGGCAAATCCAGATACTACAACATTACTTTATGTTACATTTCTTGGCATTGCGTTGATTATGATTGGTATTTCTAAAATTATTGAGGGTGGTTTAGCAAAAAATACAAAAGGTTCTAGAGGAATTAACATAGGAATAGGAATAATTTCTATTATTGGTGGAATTTTTGCTATAGCAAATCCAGTGGCTGCAATTGCAACATTGATTTGGATTATTTCAATATTCATTTTAATTCATGGACTAGGCTT
>CAXMOE010000408.1:0-260 GCA_964194835.1 uncultured Flavobacteriaceae bacterium
CTTGATGAAGAAAAAAACTATGTTTTTCTTAGACCTGATAGAGTGGCATTACAAGATGTAACTGGCCAAATGGTAATGCTCCAATTTATGCAAGCAGAAATCAAACAAACATTTTTGCCTACAACAGTTCACTGTGATCATCTGATCAGAGCTGAGGTAGAAGGCGATATTGATATGAAAGTATCTCTAGATGAAAACAACGAAGTCTTCAAATTTTTACAATCTGCTTCTGCAAAATATGGTTGTGGTTTTTGGAAACC
>CAXMOE010000408.1:270-530 GCA_964194835.1 uncultured Flavobacteriaceae bacterium
TGCTCCTAAAGATATCATTCTAAAAGTAGCAGAAGAACTAACAGTATCTGGAGGGACAAATTCCATTATTGAATATTTTGGTCCAGGAACTAAATCCATTAGCTGCACTGGAAAAGCTACGATTACTAATATGGGTGCCGAAGTTGGTGCAACCTGTTCCATATTTCCATATGATGAGAGAATTGAAACTTATTTGAAATATACAAACCGCGAAAAGATTGCAGAACTTGCAAATAAAAATAAAGAATTATTGATTGCAG
>CAXMOE010000409.1:0-529 GCA_964194835.1 uncultured Flavobacteriaceae bacterium
ATTCAGCAGGTGAATTTCCTTACTTCTGCATGGTTCACCCATGGATGGCAGGAATTGTGACTGTTCAAGCAGAAGGTGAGGATGACCACGAAGGAGAAGAACTATTGGTAGACATTGCAACCGGATCTGCAAACCAAGGTGAAAGCTTGTCAATTGATGTGACTTTCTCCATGATGGATGGTAATGATGTTGAACATGTCAACTATGACATTAAAGCAACTCAGAATGGTGAAGTTGTTCTTGATGAAATGGGTGTACATGATCACGATGGTGTAATGAATCACATGACATCTGCATTACCAGAAGCCGCATCAGATGATGCACCAGTAGAAGTTGAAGTAATGTTCAATGGATTTGGTATAGATGAACCATTTACTGGACCAATTGGTGAAGTAGCAACAACGCAAGTTGTTCCTGAATTTGGAACAGTCGCAATGATGATACTTGCCGTTGCAATCATAAGCATCGTAGCAGTTACTGCAAAAACTAGAGTTATTCCAAGACTTTAGAAATCCACTCTTTTTCTATT
>CAXMOE010000410.1:0-527 GCA_964194835.1 uncultured Flavobacteriaceae bacterium
AAAAAACAATACTTGGAATCTTACGAGGAATTAAAAAAATCCATAAAAGACCAGCAAACATAAGAAAGAAAACTTAAATCGAAAATGTAGTTTGTTTTCTTAAATTGTTAATTTAAATTATTTTTTGGGAAGGATGAGGAAAAACAGATAACTCCTCATACCAATTTAATTTATGGATCATACAAAGGAATGTAAATACAGAAATTCTCATGATATGCCTCATACCAACTGTTTTTGTAAATGCCACAAGATTCTGATGGCAGTGAAAAATGTGGAAATTTCTCTGATGCTGAAGATATCATTATTCGTGAAGATATATCTGAGTAGTTATCACGTTTTTCTTATTTTAGATTAAGCATATTGGAAATAATAATTAGGTTGGATTTTTAGACTAAATTATTTTTTGGGAAGGATGAGAAAGGGTTCAAATCAATCATTATTGATTGTTCATTTGTTCTCCCTACCGTCTTTATCTTAATATCACAATGGCAAGTGAAACCCAATATGGAGATTCTTGATGCCAAAGT
>CAXMOE010000411.1:0-526 GCA_964194835.1 uncultured Flavobacteriaceae bacterium
AGAAGACATCAACCTTCTGAAGTCTTTAGAATAATCAATTCATATTTTTTGGGAAGGATAAAAAAAAGAAACCGTTTGGTTTACGCTTTTGCTTTTGCCTTAGATGCTGCTCTTGCTACTAGGATGGTTAGAATCACTGCAATTATTGTAACAAGTATTGCGTAAATCAACATTGGAGCTATAGCTTCGGCTGATCCAAAGATCTCTTTGAAAATTGCCTTGATTGCTTCATTCCAAGCTAACGCTGCTACTAGCCCAAATGCAACAGTTATCAGAGCTGCTATTTTTTCTAAAACCTCCACCTTTAGTGGGGTTGGTTTTTCTTCGCTCATTTCAAATCCAGATTATGTATCCAATTTAAAGGATCATTGGAATTTTGAGCCTAGATGAAAAATTTTTGAAATTATTTTTTGGGAAGGATGAGAATGGAAAATGCTCCTCTTAAACAAGTTAATTCTTTTCAATATTGATTTTCAATCATGAAAGTTGGAATGTTAGTTAAATACATGCCAAATAAGAAATTGTG
>CAXMOE010000412.1:0-526 GCA_964194835.1 uncultured Flavobacteriaceae bacterium
ATATGATTGAATTATTTTTGATGCATGATAGAATCTTTGTTCTAAAAAATGATGATATTTACAAACTACATTTGACCAAAGAAAGTATTCATAAAATATTTTTAAATTAGATTCCTTCCCAAAAAATAATTTCAAATTAAACAAAGAAAAAATGAAGAGTGAATTAAAACTCTATTTGTTCCCCTTCATTCAAGGAATAAGATTGGTAATGTCTTTTACCTTTGACATCAAACCAGCTAACTTTCATACTTACCTTCAAAGTGTCAGCCATTTGGAGATGGTCACTTAGTTGTAATTTGGTCATTTTTTGCAAAATCATTAAACTGAATTTAGATTTTTAGAGTGAATTTTTCTTACTAGTTACATAAAATGGAGTTTTTCATCCTTCCCAAAAAATAATTTTAAATTTAATCTCATTTAAGTTCTATAAGAGGCTATGAATTTGAGTGATTTTAAACTGGTAATGTATTAAGATAAAATGAAATTAGGGCAACCTTATTTTCTTATAAGTTAAATAGACCTAAAA
>CAXMOE010000413.1:0-516 GCA_964194835.1 uncultured Flavobacteriaceae bacterium
AGAATAATTATTTTCTAGATACTTTCAAGGACTTACTGTATCAATATCAAATACTAAAATAAGCTATGTTTTGGATTTGAAATTATTTTTTGGGAAGGATTGAGAATTGAAATTAAACGTCATTACGTAACTCATGAAGATAATAACTAAACATATTATCCTTTAATTCTATTTCCTCAAATCTAAAACCCAAACTTTCCCAGACCTGGCACATTATCCTGCATGTAATTTTAGAATATGCATATCCCCATGAATGACTAATGACATGTTTTGTGGGATGATTTCCAAGAATAGAAAGTCGTTGATTTGAAGAATTAATCCAAAACTCCAAATTTTCAAGATAATCCTCATAACTTGGATTTTTTATTCGTGATTTAATGGAGTCATGCCAGTATTCGCTGATTAGACGAGCAATAGTCTCATAATCGTCCTCTTTTATGAAATTGTAAAAAATTTTGAGTAATGGAATAGGAAAAAGAATACTTCCTGCGTCAAATGCAGGTTTGTAAAGATTCG
>CAXMOE010000414.1:0-513 GCA_964194835.1 uncultured Flavobacteriaceae bacterium
ATGCTTGCCAAGCTTCCAAAACTACTTGCCATTCCTTGTACTGCACCCTGGTGATCATTTCCTGCACATTTTGATAAAATTGATAATACAGATGGCCACATCAAACCATTTCCTAATGCAAACAAAACTGCTGCACCATAAAGTAATACAATATCATTTGAAGTGAATAAAACAAAATTTATTCCTAAAATGACACTTCCCGCAATAACTAATTTACCTTCAGAGAATTTTTTGGATGCTTTTGCTAGTATTGGACCTTGTACTAAAACCATTATACCACTTAATACTACAAAAAACATTCCTAGTTCTGTAACAGTCCATTCTAGTCCCTTTGCTGCATAAATGGGAAATGACACATAAAAAATATTGAATCCTAAAAAGATGGTAAAATACAGGGATAAGATATATGGAATATTTTTTAATTTAATTACTTCTTTGAAACTAAGTTTTTTTGGATCATGTATTTCATAACAATCCTTGCATTCATGATCAAAAATTTTTCTTACACTACCT
>CAXMOE010000415.1:0-513 GCA_964194835.1 uncultured Flavobacteriaceae bacterium
CCGCCAACTCCTGCTTGAGCCATCACGAAGACCCGGTCTCCCAGGCGCGCACTGCCGGCCACACCCGCCTGCGAGATCAGGACGCAGTGCGCGCCGATCTCCGCGTTGTGACCCACCTGCACCAGGTTGTCGATCTTCGTGCCGCGACCGATGCGTGTGGTGCCGAGCCGCGCGCGGTCCACCGTGCTGTTGGCGCCGATCTCGACGTCGTCTTCGATCACCACGTCGCCCACTGGAGCCGCACCCGATCTCCGATCCGGCAGCCCTCGCGAACGACCACCCCCGGGTAGATGCAACAGTCGGCGCCGATCTCCACGTTCTCCATCACGCTGGCGTTCGCGTGGAGCACCGTGCCGGGGCCGATCTTCGAGCCCGCGCCAACCACTGCCTGGGGTCCGACCGATGCACTGGGATCGACGCGCGCCTCTGGCGAGACGAGGGCAGCCGGGTGGATACCCGCCGGCGGCGTGGTGCCGGGACGGATCCAACCGGTCGCCCGCGCAAAATCCAGGT
>CAXMOE010000416.1:0-510 GCA_964194835.1 uncultured Flavobacteriaceae bacterium
GGAGGAAAATTTACAGACGTAAGCGAATCGGCTGGTATTTACGGAGGTGTAAATGGTTACGGTTTAGGAGTAGCTGTAGCAGATTTTAATCAGGATGGCTATCCAGATATTTATGTTGGAAATGATTTTCATGAAGATGATTACTATTATATTAATAATGGGGATGGAACCTTTTCTGAAAAATTAAAAGACTATTTTGGTCATTCTACACGCTTTTCAATGGGTAATGATGTAGCAGATATCAGAAGATGAGATTGTACTAAAGTCTTCTGAAGGCGATGATGATATTCAAATTCAGAAATTAAGAACGCAGAAGTATGGATACCACTATCAGTTTACCAGAAATATGTTGTATATCAACCAACAAAACACAAGTTATTTAGAAACAGCCTTATTAAGCGGGATAGCCGCAACAGATTGGAGCTGGAGTAGTCTTTTTGCGGATTACAATCAGGACGGAGAACAAGACTTATTTGTATCTAATGGAATTCCAAAACGTCCTAACGATTT
>CAXMOE010000417.1:0-508 GCA_964194835.1 uncultured Flavobacteriaceae bacterium
TATTGGCCCTCTGCAGATGCTTTTATTTGGTCAGAAAAGGTAAATGATCAAGGAGATATTCTTTACAAGGTTTTGCCAGATGGAACAGTAACTCTAATTGGCACTTTGGATCACGATACAAAGGGATTGGCTTTTGAAGTAATAGGTGATGATTGTTCTCCTCCCGCTTCAGGTGATTGGACAGTTAGTTCAACTTGTACAATGACAGCCGATGCAACTGCTGACGGAAACGTAATTGTGCCAAACGGCGTAGTGTTAACAATTCCAAATGGCATTACATTCACTGTTCCATCAGGGGCTAATATTACCATTCTGTCAGGAGGCGGTATGGTAATAGAATTTGGCGGAACTATAATAGTTGTTTTTTAATTCTCATCCTTCCCAAAAAATAATTTCAAATTCAGAGCCATTGGTCTAAATTTTGACTCTTTTTTTCAATGGCTTTTTTTAGACGATTCAATGAAGACTGAATTCTATCTTCAGAAAAACTTCTCTCTTTGACTAAATA
>CAXMOE010000418.1:0-508 GCA_964194835.1 uncultured Flavobacteriaceae bacterium
TCCATCTAAATCTAGCAAGATAATCTCTGAAGATTTGTTAGGAAGAATGACAATCGATTGTTCATTTTCTATCATTACTGAATCTTTTGTCTGACATTTAGAACCGTTTACGGTAATTTCTCCATCAATCACAAACAGATATCCCAACCTCCCATTAGCAAAATTATATTTGATTTCCCCTTCTTCTAATTTGGAAACATAGACCATAGCGTCCTGGTTAATATGAAGAGAATCTGATGATTCTTTCGAAATCACACATTGTAACTTGTTTAATCTATCATGTTTAGAAAGGCTCTTCTGGTCATAAGATGGTTTTAATCCATTTTTTTCTGGTGAAATCCAAATTTGTAGAAATTTTAAAAGATCATTTTGTGAATGGTTAAACTCAGAATGAAAAACCCCTGTTCCCGCACTCATCCGTTGAATTTCTCCTTCTTTTACAATTCCATTATTTCCAAAATCGTCTTTGTGTTCTAGACCTCCTTCAGTTACATAACTAATAATTTCC
>CAXMOE010000419.1:0-505 GCA_964194835.1 uncultured Flavobacteriaceae bacterium
ATTAGAGCTGAGATATACCACTTAAAACAAGCTGGAAAAGATAATTGGGATAAATTTGATGATGTAGCTGCTAAAATAGATTCCGCAAGAATAGCGGGTCTTCACATCACTACCGATATGTACACATATATTGCAGGCGCAACAGGCTTAGATGCTTCCATGCCGCCTTGGGTACAGGAAGGTGGTTACGATAAATGGGCAGAGCGATTGCAAGACCCGGAAACCAGAAAAAGAGTTATTAATGAAATGCTTAATCCGACTGATGATTAAAGAAGTTTCAGAAATGCGAGGTACGTCTCCCGAAGAAACTGCCATGGATTTGGTTATAGAAGATGGAAGTCGTGTTGGAACACTTTATTTTTTAATGTCGGAAGAGAATGTAAAAAAGCAAATTGCATTACCATATATGAGTTTTGGTTCTGATGCGGAATCTTCTGCACCTGAAGGTGTCTTTTTAAAGTCTAGTACTCATCCTCGTGCCTATGGAAATGTGGCTCGACTACTT
>CAXMOE010000420.1:0-502 GCA_964194835.1 uncultured Flavobacteriaceae bacterium
CTTTTGCATTTTCGTCAAGCGCATTTATTGCTCGGTTTGTAGCATCTGCAGCATCAGATGCAACCGTATTTTGGGCTGCATACGCTTTGATAACTCCTTCTGTAAATTCACGAATTGAATTCTTGGTTGCTTCAGGTACGGGTGTCTGAAGCCCTGCCTTTTTTGCATATTCTTGTTCCACTGCTATGGTTGAATTAATTACATTCTTCCATGCTTCAATGTTTTTTTGGTGAAGATTAATTGCGCTCTGCACATATCTTGGGGATGATTTTTCAATCTCGTTGAAGAATTTGTTGGCGTTTTCTTTGCATACAGCAAAGATGTCTTCTTGGCTCTCTGAGGGATTACTCATATTCATTTCACGCATGAACTTGCAGATAAATCTGATCACTTTGGTGGATATATCACGTTAAAATTTCATGACTAATGTCAATAATCGTCTATGAATAGGTTTTGGGAAGGATGAGAATGTAAAATGCTTCTCTTAAACAAGTAATTCTTT
>CAXMOE010000421.1:0-500 GCA_964194835.1 uncultured Flavobacteriaceae bacterium
CGTCTGGATAAAAAACAATTTATAATTCAGAAATTTTACGATAAAACCAAATCATAACGTACGTCATTACCTAGTTTGTGTATTTTTTGTGCGTAAGAGGGGGGAGGGAGTGTCTTTTTACTCTTTGTCGATAAACTCGTTAACACTGACAGAAATGTAAATTTTGAAATTATTTTTTGGGAAGGATGAGAATTGAATTAACCAAATTTCTTGTAATGCCTCTGTTTGGGCTAAGTTGAAAATATTTAAGATTTAATTGCATTTGTGATAAATTCATTATCAATAAATTTTATTTTTTGAGCAGTGACTTTTACTTCCTCGGGAGTAATAGATTTCTCCAAAGTAAGATAAATTGTAATCATTGGCAAGTATAGAATCATTTGCTGAATATTTTCTCTAATAATATGAATATACTGTGTTTTTCCATAGGCATCATCAAAGTATTCTCGGCTACTTCGTCTTAGACCAACCTGATTGTAAAACTTAATTCTATCAGGATC